>CAMAWS010000040.1 GCA_945861845.1 Candidatus Sulfopaludibacter sp. SbA3
CTCATTCGGCGCATAAATAAGAGCCATGTAGAGGGCAAAAACCATGAGCACCAGCGATGCAATTCCAAGAACTCTTGATGTCATTTCATTCCTCCACAACGAACTCGAAGACAAGATACGATACGACCAGGTACACAATACTAAACCCGCCCAGAAGGTACAGCCAAGAGGAGATTCCCTCCGTCTCGCCCGATAACACCGCGCTGGTCGCCATCACAGCGGCCAGGATAACCGGCAGAGTCAGGGGAATCTGGAGTATCGGCAGCATGACTTCTTTCATTCGCGTATTGGCCGAAATCGTCGACAGGATCGTGCCAACGGCCGCAAATGCAAGGGTCCCGAGAACCGATATACCAGCGATTTCCAGGAACTGCAGGTTGAATCGCAGGTTATAGAAAAGGACGAAGACAGGCAGGATCATCGCTTCCGCGATGACCATGAATATGAAGTTGCTTGCGACTTTTCCAAGGTAGAGCGCTCCTCGGTCCAGCGGCGCCAGCAGAAGCCCCTGGAGGCAGTCGTTGTCGATTTCGATCGACAGGGAACGGTTCAGGCCGAGAATGCCCGCAAAGGTGAAAGCCACCCAGAGAATCCCGGGAGCTATGAGCGCCCTCTCGGCTCCCGAGGGCTGAAACGCAAAATTGAAGACCACCAGGACGAGGAGTCCGAACATCAGCATGGAGCTGATGGTTTCCTTGTTGCGCATCTCGATAACGATGTCCTTGAAAACGATGGCAGAGAGCGGTTTCACTGGGGAGTTCCCATCCGGACATACTCGGTATAGGCGTCTCGAACGGCTGTGCCCCGGGAACTGCCATCGAAGACGATCTTGCCACGATCGATGATTGCAGCGCGCGTCGCGGCCCGCAGGCCGAGTTCGAGATCGTGCGTGGTAAGAATGATCGTCTTTCCTGCGCCGACGGCCTCATCGAGCATCGTGTTCAGCATTTCCACGGCGTTGGCGTCAAGGCCCGTGTAGGGCTCGTCCAGAAGTATCAGGGAGGGATCGTGCAGCATGACGCGCGCGATCCCAAGCCGCTGGTTCAGGCCGCGGGAAAAAGACCGGACGGGATCGTTCATCCTCCTCTTGAGGCCAACGCGGGTCAACAGGGCAGAAATACGGCTTTCCGCGTCGTGTATCCCATAGAGCCGGGCAAAGAAGCGCAGATTTTCAATAGGATTCAGGTCGCGATACAGATAGGTGTTGTGGGAAAGGAATCCGATCTGCCGCCGGACCGTCTCTGGTTGCTCCTTGATGTCGGCGCCACCAATGCGCAGGTTGCCGTGACTTGCACGCATCAACGTGGCGGCTATTTTCAGAAATGTCGTCTTGCCCGCGCCGTTACGTCCAAACAGCGCCACAAATTCGCTGCGCTGGAACGTGAGGGTAACGCCAGCCAGGGCAGTGAAGTGTCCAAAAGACTTTTGAATGTCTTCCGATTCAAGGGCGGGACTATCGCCGGCGTGCATTACCGGGCTTTCGCCGCCTGATTTCCAGCGCCCAGTTTTTCGAGAACCTTTGAAAGCCTATATTTGAGGTTCTTTAGTTCCTGTTTGTATTTTTGCGGTGAAATGGAATCCGCCTCTTTCCGGGATTCCAGGTCCGCGATCTCATCCAGGAGTTCTTCCCTGAGTTCGATCAGACCCTCACGCCCTTTCTGGCGCGCCACTGCTTCCTTCTGGAGCTGAATCGAATAACTGATGCTCCACAACAGAAATGCACTGAAGGCGATGATGATAAACCACGTGTGCGCACCCATGGGATTGGGTACATTTGCGGTTTGCGGGGTTTCCTGTGCAATCTGGAGTAGGAGAAGCGTCATTGCCCTATCAGTTTAGCTCCACACTCTGCACAAAACTTACTGGTGACAATGTTCTTTTCGCCACAGGAAGGACAAAGGGCGGGATCAACCTCACGGACGCCACCCTTGCGGGCTGAAACCTCACGACGGATCAATGCATCGAGATCCTGCGAAGATTCGATATTGTCGATCTCCTTCAGCACGAGAGATGCTTCTTCTGCCATTTCGGATCGTATCTTCTGGTGATCCTCGTCAGAGAGCTTTCCGCACTTGTGCTCAAAATCCAGGTCCTGGATGTTGCCAAGAATAATCTCTTTTTTCCGCTGAAGAAGGTCCCATTCGGTTTCTTCGATAATGGCGGATTCCAGGGTGTCGTCTTTGCTGAAAAGCGGTACGCAGATCGCGGCAAGTACGGCGCCGCCAAGCAAGCCGCAAAAAAGGTAAATCATCTAGTCTTCCGGTGTGTAGTTATCGAGTTCTTCCTGCAGGCGTTTGTGGTGCTTCGATGTGTCGATATCGGGCTGCGCGCCTTGTTCCGGCGAGCGAGCCTTCCACCGCCGCGCCACTAACGCGACAGCCAAAATTCCGATACCCAGCGCCACAAAAGGCATGATCCACACCGACAGATTGAAACCTGAAGTTGGCGGAGCCGCAAGCACGCGAAGGCCGTATTTGTCCGCGAAAGCCGGCAGGATCTCCGCCTGGGTCTTGCCTTCATCCAGCATCTTTGCGACTTCATCCTGCATGGGACCCCGCGTGGGGCAGTTGAGGTGATTGCAGGTCGCCAGCAGTTGATTGCAGCCGCACATGCAGATCATGTTATTGCTGACTTCCTTGATGCGCTCTCGATCCGCCGCAAGGGCGAAGGGAGCGGTCAGGACCAGCAGAACGAGCAGCAGTTTACGTCGTGTGTTGTTCAACTTCTCTTCTCTCCTCCACCCGATTTACCGGTGAAGTTCGCGGGGCGGATTTCTTGTTCGGCAACATCGCGATCAAGGTGCCCAGGCCTAAAATGATCCCGCCAATCCAGACCCACGCAACCAGCGGATTCAGGTAGACCTGCATGACCGCCTTCTTTCCGTCCGGCGCCGAGCCTGCAAACACCACGTAGAGATCTTCCTTTAGAGTCGACCAGATGGCCACCTCGGTTGTTGGCTGGCCGCTGGAAGTGTAGAAGCGGCGCTCGGGATAAAGGACCCCGACCTTCTCGCCGTTCTCAAACAGGCTGATTGTCGCCTTGCTGGTGGTGTAGTTCGGCATTTCTTCGATTGCGAGTTTATCCATGCGAAGCGTGTACTGCCGCATCGTGATGGTTTCGCCAATACCGGTCTCGGACTGTGTGTCGGTGGTAAATGCCTGTCCGGACCAGCCGAGAAACAAGAGAACAAAACCAAAATGCACAATGTAGCCGCCATAACGCCGGGTATTTCGAAGCGTGAGGTTCACGACAGCCTCAACGAAATTCTCGCCGCTTCCAACGCTCCGCGCGCGCGCGCCTTTATAGAATTCGCGGCCGATTGTGAGTGATACAAAGATGCACATGACAAGAGAGAGCCAGGCGTAGAAGTGATCCACTCCAAGAAAGAAGAGACCGACACCCGAGGCGAGGGCAATGCCCGCAGGCCACAGGAAATTCCGTTTCAAGCTGTTCGTCGATGCCTTCCGCCAGGCGAGGAGCGGCCCGACGCCGGTGAGGAACAACAGGAAGATCGCAATCGGCACATTCACTCGATTAAAGAATGGCGGGCCGACAGTGACTTTCACGCCGCCACCCATCCATTCAGGCGCAGCCTCCGAGATGACCGGGAAAATGGTTCCCCAGAAAACTGCAAAGCAGGAAGCCAGCAGGATCAGGTTGTTGAACATGAAACTGCTTTCGCGCGAAACAAGCGATTCCATCTGGTTGTCGCTCTTCAGGTAGTTGAGCCGATCCAGGAGGAGATACAAGGAACCGGACAATCCAACGACAATGAACGCGAGAAAATACCCGCCGATTGGCGACTGCGCGAAGGCGTGAACGGACGATACCAGGCCGCTGCGCGTGAGGAATGTTCCGAAGATGCACATGACGTAGGTCAGGATGATCAACACCATGTTCCAGACCTTCATCATTCCCTTTTTTTCCTGAACCATCACGGAATGCAGGTACGCCGTTGCGATCAGCCAAGGCATGAGCGATGCGTTTTCGACCGGATCCCACCCCCAGAAACCGCCCCAGCCCAGTTCGACGTATGCCCATTTTCCACCGAGCAAAATGCCGGTCCCGAGGAAGAACCATGCAACCATCGTCCATCGGCGCGTTGTGCGGATCCATGTGTCTCCGAGTTGCCGGCTCGCCATGGCTGCAATCGCAAAAGCAAACGGCACGGCAAAACCGACGAAGCCGAGATAGAGAATCGGCGGATGGATCACCATCAGGATGTATTGCAGCAAGGGATTAAGACCGGCCCCATCTTGCGGCACAAACAGCGCGTTGACTCCGCCAGGTTGCAGGACGACCACCTGATTGAACGGGTTAACGACGAACAGGTTCATCGCCGTAAAAAAGAGACCCGACGACATCAGCACAGCGGTGACGTAGGGCATCATTGCCGTGTGCTTGCGCCAGTTCTGGAAGATCACAAGTGCTGAATAGACTGTGAGCAGCCATCCCCAGAACAGGAGCGACCCTTCCTGCCCGCCCCAGACCGCGCTGATTTTGAAGTAGACCGGAAGATCGCGATTGGAGTGCTCCGCGATGTAGTTTATCGAGAAGTCATCAATCAGGAAGAGGTAGGTCAGACTGACGATCGACATTGTGACACACGCAAACACGCCGATTGCGGCGTTGCGCCCGCTCGCAATCAGCTTATCGCTCTTGAGCCGGATCCCGAGCAGTGACGCCACAATCGAGTACGCAGCCACAACTACACTCAGGGCCAGCGCGAATTGCCCGACCTGCGCCATTAGTTATTCTCCAAAGTTTTGCGTTACAGCACCGGCTGCGGCTTCCTTCTCGTACTTGGAAGCGCACTTCGCTTGCAGTCCTGTTGCCGTGAAGAGTCCGTCGCGTCCGTACTTGCCATCGACGACCGCGGTGGCATAGTCGCGGAAAGTATCGGGAAGGGGATCGGTTCCAATATATGTCACCGACATTGTGTTGCCTTCATGCTGGATGTCGAATTTGACTGCCGTACCTTCCCTCACGATAGTGTGGGGAACCACGTCACCAGAGACTCTCAGCCTCTTGTCGTAGTAGGAATCCTTCTTGGCGTAAAGCTCAGTGACGGTTTGGAAGTAGGCCATGCTCTCGGTGAAACCCGAAAAAGCAAGGAAAGCAACGGTGACGACAATAACCGCGGAACCGACAACAAACTTAAGTTGTTTGCGTTTCATTGATTTACCTCTGCAAAAAATCTTTTGGAGTATAGCACTTTGAAAGTAGAAATGTCATAATTCGCAGCCATGAGTTCCCGAGTCTCACGTCGCAGATTCATCGCCGGCCTGGCTGCGGCGCTCGGCGGCGCCGGGACTCGTCCAGCCCTTGAGTTGTCGGCAGCCCCGCAACGCGCCGATGCGGAAAAACCCGCTAATAATTACGATACACTCGCCAAGCTCGCCAGCAACGAAAATCCTTACGGACCTTCCGAAGCTGTGAAGAAAGCGATGAGCGATGCGGCGAAGTACGCCAACCGCTACATGTATCCTGACGGTGGAATTGCAGAGGCTATCGCAGACTTCCATGGCGTAGGCTCGGAGAACGTCATTCTCGGAGCCGGCTCGGGCGAGATCCTCAAGGTCGCTGACGACACGTTCCTGCGTGAGCGCCGCAAACTTGTGGGGCCAAGTCCGACCTACGAATCGGTATACCTATACGCAACCAACAGCAATGCGGAGGCGTTCGAAATACCTCTGGTGAAGGCTCGCGGGTATGCTGTCGATATCAGGACCATGATCACTGTCACTTTGCAGAACTATCGCGACGTAGGCCTGGTCTATATCTGCAACCCCAACAATCCGACTGGAAAGATCATTCCCAAGAACGACATCCGTTTGCTCGTGGACAGCATCCCGGACGAAATCCCGATCGTAATTGACGAGGCCTACCATCACTATGTCGACAATCCTCAGTACGAGGAGTCCATCCATTATGTGAAGGAAGGACGCAATGTCATTGTTACCCGCACTTTCTCGAAGATGGCCGCTCTTGCAGGCATGCGGCTCGGCTACGGCATTGCGCCGAAAGCCCTCATCGACGAGATGCTCCCCTTCGCTCTATACAGCCTCAACGCACCGGTGAAATATGGCGGTGTCGCCGCATTGAAGGACAAGGCCTACGAAAGCCGGGTTCGCCAGCTCAATAAGCGAATTCGCGACAACACGACAAAAGAACTCGTCACCATGGGGTGGGAGGTCATTCCCTCTGACGCCAGTTTCTTCATGGTTAACGTGGGCCGCGACGTAGGCTCCCTGGTCGAAGACTTTCACCAGAAGGGCATCCTGGTCGGACGCAAATTCTCGCCAATGGATGAATGGCTCCGCGTTTCAGTTGGCACCGAAGTTGAAATGAACCGATTCATCCGCGTCTTCAAAGAATTGCTCGGCGCCAGAAAAACATAGACGTCTCTCGCTAAGGAATGCCTTCCTGAGCCGCGACACATGCAGGGCCACTCTGGAAAGCGCTCGTGAGGGCGCTTACGGCTAGACTGTATTTGCGACCGTTTTTGGCGAGCGGATAACGAGCACGAAGATTGCTGTCACGATAACGGCTGACCCCAGGCAATATTCGCAATATGCGTTCAGGACAAACGCCTGGATTCCGACAAGACCAATCGAAATCACAAAAGCGGCTACTACCGGCCACAGCAGCCACCTCAGCAGCCCGATCGAGCCGAACAACGCGAATATCGCGCAACTGAATACGGCGATGTAAAAGAGAAATCCAAACCACGAAATAGGAATACCGGCCAGTTCCGAATAGGCGCTTGTGAGCACGTCGTTGCAGCCTTTGGTTATATGGCAGGGAATGGGGCCGGCATCTCTCTTTAATGAGAGATAGAGCGAATCGATCATTCCCGTAAAAGATAGAAGTGCGAGCGCAATTCCACGAACGTTCATTATCTTGATGGCTGGGCCCTGTTCCCGTGCCTGGTCATTTCGCCGGTTCCCCGGCGCCCTGGGCTTGAAGTTCGGTTTCAATGATTCTTACAAAATCATCGATGGACAGTCGGGGCTGAATCGGCTTGCCGTTCAGGAAGAACGTGGGCACAGCTTCGATATTGCCTTCGCGAGCCGCCACAACGTCTTTCAGGACACGGTCCTGCAATTCCAGGGAACGCATCGATTGCATGAACTTGTTCTGGTCCAGGCCAAGCCGGCTGGCCATTGCAAGGAACTCTGTTTCAGGATTCTGGCTTTGTGACCACTCGGGCTGGAGTTCAAAAACCAGGTCATTCATCTCCCAATACTTGCCTTGCTCACCGGCTGCTTCTACCGCCATCGAAGCTGTCATTGCATGCGCGTGAATCTGGATCAGCGGATAGTGGTGGAATTCCAGCCGGACTTTGTCTGGGTAGCGCTTCAGCACCTCCGCGACAATCGGGTGATATGCACGGCAGCTGGGACACTGGTAGTCGCCAAATTCAAGCAGTGTGAGCGGTGCGTCCGCCGGACCCCTTGTGTGGCCCGGTCCTATCGAAGATTTTCCTGCCACAGAGCCATTCGAAGAGGCCGTGGCTTCTGGTTCCGCAGACCTTGTGAGGTAATACGCAGTACCACCCGCGAGAGCCACTGCGATGGCGATGACTAAAATTGGTTTGGCCATATTCGACATGCGCTAAATAGTAGCGCAGCATCTTCCGGGGCATGCAAAGTTTTTAAAATATCTCTTGCAAACCTTTCGCCTCGATACGAGAATCGCGCGTCTCTCTCAGAGACAAATTTTCCTAGTAGCATTTTGGCTACTCCAGCCAGGGACGGTAGTCGGTCGCACTCGGTTTTAGGAATCTGCAGCGGGATGGAACCCAAGCGAAGAGGATGTCGCGAGCGGGACCTTGAGTGTGGCGATGAAGGAGAACTAGGAAGCAGGCCCTTCGAGGTAAGAAGCCACGAAGGGCTTTCGTATTTGCGGCCAGAGCCTGTGCTATATTCGGTTTGTGGCCGATTACACGGAACAACACGCCCGATCCGGCATCGACGCCGACCTTCCTGCCATCGAATGCTGGCCCAACCAGTATCGCGATTATGAAATCAGCATCTCGATGCCCGAATTCACCTCTATCTGCCCCAAGACCGGTTTACCGGATTTTGGACAAATCACGATCAAGTATCGGCCGGACAAATCGTGCCTCGAGTTGAAATCGCTGAAAATGTATTTCCAGTCATATCGCAATCTCGGAATTTTTTATGAGAATGTCGTCAACCGCGTCCTGAAAGATATCGTGGCGGCAACAAACCCGATCGCGGCCAGGGTGATCGGGGAATTCAGTTCTCGGGGCGGGATGAAATCCGTAATCGAGGCGGAATATAAACCCAGCTAAGCCTTTTTGGCTGCTGCCTTCCAAGCCTTCTTGAGATCCACTATTTCTCTTTCATCAAGCAGGTAGTTCCAGAAAAAAGCATAGAAATCGTCAGGAGTCCGGCCGGAGCTTGCGACAAGCTTTCGGATATCGGACTTTTTTCGGCCGAATGCCTGTGCCGCGGATTGGGCCTTTAACATGAATGTTTCGACATCGAGTTCGGCCTTGACCATCTGACTACCAAGAGTCTGCGACAGATCCGACTGAATACGCGACATCATTCGCTTTACAACCGACGCGCGCGTCAGTATCCCGAATTCCTGCGCATCTATCCATTCGACCGAGACGCTATCCCTCTTCCGGTGACTGATGAGAGGCCACAGTCGATCCATGTCCAGATTCAGGAAACCAATAGGATTTCCATCGACCTCGACAACGATGCGCACCGGTGACGGTATATTCTTCCTTCGCACGGGCGCTGCTCTTCGAGTATCCGGCATTTCAGCTCCTTAGAAATTCTTCACAGCCTTGATAATGTGGTTGCTGCTGATGCCGTACTTTTCAACCAACGCCTCGGGCGGGCCGGACCGCGGAATTTCTCGGACGGCCAGCTTCACGACCTTCGCTTTATTACCCACGGCATTCAGTACCGCATCGCCCAGGCCGCCTTCCGAATAGTGGTCCTCGACGACGACGATTCCCCCTGTTTCCCCCGCTGCACGAATCAAAGTGGTTTCGTCAATGGGCTTCACCGAATAGGCGTCAATCACGCGAATGGAAATGCCTTCGGCTTCGAGTTTTGCTGCAGCCTTCAACGCTTCGTGCACGGTTATGCCCGCGGCGACCACTGTCACACGGTCCTTGTCTGATTTCCGCAGAACCTTCGAGCCGCCGATAGGGAACTGGTCCTGATTCGAATACAGGATTGGTGTTTTCGGACGTGTCGTTCGAATGTAACAGATGCCTTCATAACGAGCGGCTTCGGCAACGAGCCGCTCGGTCGACACGGCATCGCTCGGATACAGGACAACCGATCCGGGGATCGGCCGGAACATCGCAATGTCTTCCAGTCCCATCTGTGATGGGCCATCTTCCCCAATGGAAACCCCGCAATGCGAGCCGCAGAATTTAACGTTCAGGCGCGAAACGCCAGCCATTCGAATCTGATCATAAGCTCGAGTTAAGAACGCGGCGAATGTTGAAACGAAAGGTATTTTCCCGCGCGCCGCAAGACCCATCGCCACGCCCACCATGTTCTGTTCGGCGATGAACATTTCGATGAACCGGTCGGGATGGGCCTTCAAGAACTTGTCCGAATACGTGGAATTCTTTGTGTCTCCATCGAGGGCCACGATTCGACTGTCCTGTGCTCCCATCCGGGCTAGCGCATCACCATAGGCTTCGCGGGTTGCCACCTGCTCGTCCGGCTTTCGGTCGGGAGTCAGATTCCCGGGCATTGCGGGTTCAGGTACCGCGGGACGGGGCCGAGGATTCGGCATGAATCCATCTGTCGCGAAGGGCTGCGCAATTTCCTGAAGCGCCTTGTCCAGATCCTGCTTGGGCACGGGTTTTCCGTGCCAGCCTGGGAGATTTTCAATCATCGTAATGCCCTTGCCCTTTAAGGTCTTCGCGATGATTGCGCGCGGCCTTGTCCCTCCCTCGCTCCGGCACTTATCGAATGCATCGACGATGTCTTCATAATTGTGGCCGTCCACGGTCATCGCGAACCAGCCAAAGGCGCGAAACTTTTCTGCAAAGCGCTCGGCCTCGAATCCGTCCATCGTGCCCTGGCTTTGCCCCAGGCCGTTGACATCGACGACTGCGAATAGATTCGAGACCTTGTAATATGCGGCCAGTGCAGCGGCTTCCCATACTGCTCCCTCTGCGCATTCGCCGTCGCCAAGCAGGACATAAGTTTCATAGGCCAATTTATCAATGCGTGCAGCGAGTGCGTCGCCCAGTCCCGCCGACAAACCCTGCCCCAAGGATCCAGTAGCAACGCTTACCCATGGAATCCTCGGAGTCGGGTGCCCTTCAAGGTCGCTGTCCAGACGGCGCAGCGTGGCAATCTGCTCGGGCTTGAAAATGCCGGCTTCAGCGTAAGCGCCATAAAGCAAAGGCGCTGCATGTCCTTTGGAGAGCACAAAACGATCATTTGCTGAATTCTGGGGATCGCGCGGATCGAATCTCATCTCCCGAAAGAAGATCACTGAGACCAGATCGGCCGCCGAAAGGCAGGATGTCGGATGTCCGGAACCCGCTTCAGTCGTGGCTTTCAGCGAATGAATGCGCAGCCGGCGCCCCTTCTCCTTAAGCATATCTAGGGATGTCGTCATAACCTGAATTATACCGTCCTTTATTGAGTCGGGCAGTATTACCCGGACTAACTATAAATAATGTAATTTATTGACAGATTGCGGGTGATCCTTCAAAATGACGCTCAATCTTACTGAGCGTTCCCCACAGCTCAAGATTCACCCCGGTCATTTTGACCGGGGTGTTTTTATGCAACTGTGTTCCGAAGAACACCCACACCTTCCACTTCGACCTCGATAATGTCGCCGGCCTTCATGGCCTGTGTCTGACCGGGGGTGCCGGAATAGATCACGTCCCCAGGCAGCAGAGTGATGAACTGACTGATGTAGCTCACTATGGTTTCAACATCAAACATGAGATCCGACGTACGCTGCGATTGTTTGACAACGCCGTTCAGGCGGCTCTGCAGCAGAAGATCGTTGTAGTTGAGGCCTTGAACGATTGCCGGACCAAGAGGACCAAACGTATCGGAGGCCTTCGCGCGGAACCATTGCGGGTCGCCCTTTTGCCAGTCGCGCTCACTTACGTCGTTGCCGGCGGTTACGCCAAAGACACACTTTGTGGCATCCGCCCTCAAAACGTTCTTTGCCGTCTTTCCAATAACGACCACCATCTCGCCCTCGAAGTGGACGTTCCCGGCGCCCGGGGGGAAGACGATGTTCTCCTCAGGGCCGATGATTGATGTAGGAAGTTTCAGAAACACGCGAGGGGTACCCGGAGCGGTGCGTTCTCCGACATGGCTTTTGTAGTTGATTCCTATCGCGAGCACCTTTGACGGTTCGCACGGCGCGAGCAGTTTTACGTCGGACAACTTAACGGTCTTGCCAGTCGGTTCCGCGTCCGTATAAATATCTCCTCGGAGCTCGCGCACAATGGAGCCTTCAAGAATTCCGTATGACACCTGTCCAGCAGCCGAGTACCGGATGTAGCGGGTTATCTTCTTTTGGTCGAAACTGGATGTCGTCATAGAATGCTGACTCCAAACTCCAAAATGGTTCCGGGGAGTGTAGCATTTTTCGGGTCCGAGGTTGGTTTATGCGAATCGTATTCAAGCTGGTTCTTTCGCTGCTTCTGGCCACACAGACGTTTGCCCAGTCGTCCGGTACTGACCTGGTGCTGGTTGGCGGCACCATCGTTGATGGCTCCGGCAAGCCTCGGTTTCGAGGAAATGTTCGGATTCGCGCCGGCGAAATCGTGGATGTCGGCACATTTCAACCCGCACGGGGAGAAACCATTCTCAATGTTGCAGGCCTCATCGTCGCGCCGGGATTCATTGATATTCATAACCATTCGGCTGATGCACTCGGGGAAAAGCCGGATGCGCTTTCCCAGGTCAGCCAGGGAATCACTACTGTCGTGCTTGGGCCGGACGGCGGCGGTCCCATTGGGATAGAAAAGTTCATGCTCCCTTTCGATGAAAAGCCGCTCGCCTTGAACGCCATGGCGTTTGTCGGGCATGCCAATGTTCGAGTGCGGGTCATGGGAGCCAACTACAAGCGAGCAGCCACTCCAGAAGAAATCACCCGGATGGAAGAGCTCGTCGAGGACGCAATGCGGGAAGGCGCGTTTGGCATTTCGTCCGCGCTGGAGTATGACCCGGGCTCCTACAGTACGATCGATGAGGTTGTGGCACTTGCAAAGATTGCCGGGCGTTATGGCGGCATATATATGACGCACCTCCGCGACGAGGGAGACAAAGTCCTCGACGCTATCGCGGAAGCCATCGACATTGGCCGCCGCGCCAACATTCCAGTGCAGATTTCTCACTTGAAACTGGGCAGCGCCGGCGTGTGGGGGAAGAGCGCGGAAGTGCTGGCTTTGATCGACAAGGCCCGTGCGCAGGGCGTCAATGTCGCAGCCGACGTCTATCCCTACAATACCGTGCGATCCGCCGTTCGGTCGGCGATTCGCCTGGAAGACGTTGGCGGTCCTGCAAATGTGCTGATTATTGCTTCTCCAATGCATCCGGAATACAAGCTCAAGACGCTCGATCAAAT
>CAMAWS010000041.1 GCA_945861845.1 Candidatus Sulfopaludibacter sp. SbA3
CCGCTGAAGCAATGATCGTGAGCAAGGGCATCGATCCTGACAAGGACTCCTATTCCGCATTCGGCGGCACCCGGCTGGCGCGGATGCTGAGTGAGGCGGGCATTCGGAGGCTCTGGATCGGCGGGCTTGCGCAGGACTACTGTGTCAAGGCCTCTGCCATTGACGCGGCACAGCTCGGCATCGATGTGCATCTCATCGCAGATGGCACACGGCCCGTCAACATCCGGCCGGAAGACGGTGAAATGGCGCTCCAGGAAATGCGTGATGCCGGTGTTTTCGTTGAGCGGGTGGCTTGAGGTGGGCGGCGCATGGGTGAACGACGAGAACGCCGTACTCGCTGCCGATCTTTACGAACTGACGATGCTCCAGGCGTATTTCGACCTCGGCATGAACGGCGCCGCGGTATTCGATCTCTTTGTCAGGCGATTGCCGTCCACCCGAAACTACCTCGTCACATGCGGCCTGGACGACGTCCTGCATTACCTCGAAACGCTTCACTTTTCGTCCGACGCCCTCGGCTACCTCAAGTCGCTCGGCCGGTTCAGCGATGCCTTCCTGGACAACCTGCACAGCTTCCGGTTTACAGGCGACGCTTACGCCGTACCGGAGGGCACCGTCGTTTTCGCAAATGAGCCGGTCATCGAGGTAGTGGCGCCGCTTCCACAGGCGCAGCTCATCGAAACCTTCCTTATGAACATGATCCATTGCCAGACGCTTGCCGCGTCAAAAGCCAGCCGCGTCATGACTGCGGCCGCGGGCCGCACTGTCGTCGACTTCGGCCTGCGCCGCATGCAGGGACTGGATACCGGACTGAAATTCGCGCGAGGCTTCTACATCGCAGGAGTGGACGCCACTTCGAACACACTTGCCGGCCAGACTTATGGAATACCTGTCGCGGGCACGATGGCCCACAGCTTCATACAGGCCCACGGCACAGAAATGGATGCGTTCCGGGGATTCCTGAAGAGCTATCCAGACACGATTCTCCTCGTAGACACATATGACACTTTGAAAGGAGTCCATCACGTCGTTGAGCTTGCGCGCGAATTCGGCAATGACTTTCGAGTTCGCGGCATTCGACTCGATTCTGGAGACTTGAGCGTGCTTTCCCGGAAAGCCCGGCAGATCCTGGATGCCGCAGGGCTTCAAAAGATCGAGATCTTCGCCAGCAACAGCCTGGACGAATACGCGATCCGCGACCTCGTTGCCGCGGGATCCCCGATCGACGGCTTCGGTGTAGGCTCGAAGATGGCTGTCTCGGCCGACGCTCCGTACCTGGATACTGTCTACAAACTCGTCGAATACAACGGCGAACCGCGAATGAAATTTTCCGAAAATAAACTTACGATGCCAGGCAGGAAACAGGTGTTTCGCCAGGACGATCACGACGTGATCGGGCTTAATGACGAGGCACTCAGCGGAGAACCGCTACTGGTGAAGGTTATGGAAGGCGGACAACGCACCGCGGCCGGCAAGGGCTCTCTTCAGTCGGCCAGGGAGAGAACACGCGCAAACCTGCAGAAACTTCCAGCCAATCTGCTTCAACTGGATCCGGCCCATACGCCTTACCCTGTGGAAATCTCCGCGAGCCTTCACGCGCTGATCGAACATGAGCGTTTGCGAATGCAAGCCCAATAGGGCGCAGCCATAAAGTAAAAGTCACCCTCTCCCGTTCGGTTGCCGTCCAATCGACTTGCAAATTAGAATTGTAACTTCTAATATGCAAGCTATGTGGAGGCGGCTTGCAGCGCTACGTTTACTCGACCTCTGGAAGCAGTTTCCTGCAGTTCTCATTTTGGGCGCACGGCAGGTGGGAAAGACCACCCTTGCTCGTGAGAGTTTTCCTGGCGTTCCATACTGCGACCTGGAAGAACCCTCCTTGCGGGAGCTTTTCACGAGCGATCCTACTTTCCAAATTGAGCGCCGGGCTCAGCCGGCGCTTATTCTCGATGAAGCCCAGTCCGTGCCGGCCGTGTTCGCAAGTCTGCGGGGCCTTATCGATAGTGAGCGGTCGAGAAAGGGGCGATTCTTGTTGCTGGGTTCTGCCCAGCCCGCGCTCGTGCGGCAAGTATCGGAGACATTGGCGGGGCGGATTGGAATCCTGGAACTGGATCCCTTCACCGTGTCCGAAGTTCGAACGGGCCGCGAAAAGAAGACGTGGCGGGATGTCTGGTTACAGGGCGGGTTTCCGGACGCGCTGCGCGGTTCGTTTCGCGAGTGGTGGGAGGCCTACTTGCGGACGTACGTCGAGCGAGACCTGCCGCACATCGGAGTCTCGGCCGACCCCCTGCTGCTCCGGCGAATGCTGACGATGCTGGCCCATTCTCAGGGCGGCCTGTTGAATGCTTCTCAATTCGGCAACTCTCTGGGGGTTTCCTATCACACGGTGCAGCGCTACCTCGACATACTGGAACAAACATTTCTGGTTCAACGGCTGCCGCCCTATTTTCGGAACGTTGGAAAGCGGCTGACAAAGTCTCCAAAGGTCTATCTTCGAGACACCGGGCTGCTGCACCACTTGCTGAACATCGGATCGATGGAAGAACTCGACAGTCACCCCATCCGCGGCGCCAGTTGGGAGACTTTCGTCATCGAGGATGTACGCCGAAGGGAAAAACTGCTTCGCCCTCACAGCCAGTTCTATTTCTGGCGCACCGCGGCTGGTGCCGAGCTCGACCTGATTATCGAACGCGGCTCAAAACGTTTTGCAATCGAAGTGAAGGCAGGTCGCGGCGGCAATGGCAACCTGGGGCGAACTCTCGAACAGGCCTCTCTCGACGTAAAGGCGAGCGGCGTCTGGATACTCGACCAAGCCGAGGGCTCCGAACCCTTACGGCCTGGCGTGGAGCGAAGAGGCTGGCCGGAGAATAGTGACTGGCTGCCGGAGTAGTTCCGCCGGACTTCATGATCGGAACGAAGCTCACACATTTCTCAAGGCCTGCGCCTACAGCGGAAAAAGTCGGCAAACACGGGACAATCGCGACAATGTAGTCGCTGCCGATCCGGATTTATTCAGTCGCCGCCCACGCATGTTGCTCAGGATATTACTCCGTGATTAGGGTGCCAGCTTGCATCATGCCACGCCTTCGTGGCTATCGACGTCGCGTACCAGCCGCGCAATCCGGAAACGACAGTGCTGTATCAGGTCGTCGCGGAACAGCTGGAAACTTTCCTTGCCAGACAGCAGGAGCGTGACCGGCCGGTCCCGCGATTCGTGGAAAAAGAATTTCGTGCCTTCAGGGATTGCGGAATTCTGGCGCGGGGTTTCCTGCGGCTCCACTGCCAGGATTGCCGACAGGATCGCTTGCTGGCGTTTTCCTGCATATTCGGGTCTGGTGCCCGTCGTGTGGTGGTCGGCGCATGAGCGGAGGCGAATGCAAGCCCGATAGGGCGCAGCTATCAAGAAATGTCGGACACTGCGGCGCATCTGGTGGACCGCGTATTTTCGATTGTCGCGGTACGCCAGTGGGTCATATCGGTGCCCTTCGCGCTGCGCTGCCGCATGGGCTACGATGCGCGCCTCACCACGCGCAGGTTGACATAACGCCCATACTCTGACATTCCCACCGCTGCCATCGTCATCGGCCACTGCTTGGATCGCTTATCGGCAAGTCAAAATCATCCTCTCCCGATAAACGGCATTTTGGTCGCCATGATCGTCATGAACTGCACGTTTACGTCGAGAGGCAGATTCGCCATGTAGAGCACGGCGCGGGTGACATGGTCGACGTCTATTGTCGGTTCCACCGCCAGTGTCCCGTTGGCCTGCAGGACGCCGGTCTTCATTTTTGCAGTCATTTTGGTTTCGGCATTTCCGATGTCGATCTGGCCACAGGCAATATCGAATTCCCTGCCCTCGAGCGCCGTGGACTTGGTGAGGCCGGTGAGCGCGTGCTTCGTGGCAGTATACGGTGTGAACTTCGGACGCGGCACGGACGCAGAAATCGAACCGTTATTGATGATTCGGCCGCCCCGTGGAGTCTGGGCCTTCATGATCCTGAAGGCTTCCTGCGTACAAAGGAACGCCCCGGTCAGATTGACATCCACGACCTTCTGCCATTGTTCGAGCGTGATGTCCTCCATGGCAATGGCCGGGGTGCCCGACCCTGCATTGTTAAACAGGAGATCAAGCCTGCCGAATGCCTCCCTTGTTCTGGAGAACAACGCGCGAACAGCTTCCGGAATACTCACGTCCGTCTGCACAACGATGGTTTGGGCGCCAAACTCCGCCGCCTCCTTCGCCGTCTCCTCCAGCAACTCCGCACGCCGGCCGGCGAGGACGACGGAATAACCGTCCTTGACGAGCCCGATTGCCGCGTATTTTCCGATGCCGGTTCCTGCCCCCGTAACGATCGCAACCTTATTAGATATACCCATAGTCCGGATATGATGGCGGGCGTTGAATCGCTTCGCAACTGGAAAGCAATCATGAGCGGCTGCGAATGCAAACCCGGCGCGAAGCGTGAGCGCAATAGCGCGAAACCTGAAGTGAGGGCGCAGCCATATGAGAAGTTGACAGCAACGTAACGGGTCCGCACAATCAAACTTATCGCGAGAGTGGCGGAATTGGCAGACGCGCTGGACTTAGGATCCAGTGGGGTAACCCATGAGGGTTCGAGTCCCTCCTTTCGCATGGGGAGAAGATGAAAGTAGAACTAATTGACGTCAGCGAGGTTAAGAAGAATCTCGACATTGAGATTCCTCAGGATGTGGTCGACGGGGAGATCCTGCAGATCGCGCGGGAATTCGCGCGAAAGGCGCGAGTACCGGGTTTTCGTCCGGGAAAGGTTCCGATCAACGTGGTACGGAACCGCTTCAAGGAAGAAATTGTTTCCGAGATGATGCAGCATCTGCTGCCGAAGTATTTCTCAGAAGCGGCCCAAAGCCGCGAACTGGATATCGTCGACTCGCCACAGTTTGAAAAGATCGACTATGCACTTGGCCAGCCGCTTCGCTTCAAGGCTGTCTTTGAAATTTATCCTCAACTCAACGTGAGCAACTACGTCGGCATTCCTGGCGAGGAAGCCTCGATTGCCGTCGAAGAGCCGGAAATCGCGGCAACTCTGACGCGGCTGCAGGAGAACATGGCCGAACTGTCGCCGGTGGAGGAGCAGCGTCCTGCCAGGGAAGGCGACTTTGCCGAAATCTCATTTACCGGGACGGCGCCGGGATCTGAAGAACAGCCTCTGACTGCCGAAAAAGCCGTCTGTGAAATCGGCGGTAAGACGACCCTTAAGGAATTCACCGACAATCTGATGGGCGCCGCTCCCGGAGAGGAAAGGATCTTTCCGGTGAGTTACCGGCCGGACTACCCCGAGAAAAAGCTCGCTGGGAAGACCGTCCAGTACACGGTCAGGATGGAAGCCATCAAGGAGAAGAAGGTTCCGGAACTGGGTGATGAGTTCGCGCAAGGCCTGGGCGATTACAAGACCCTTGATGAATTGAAGGCGAAAGTCCGGCAGGATCTGGAGAAACACAAGAAAGAGCACGCTCAGGAACAACTGCGTGAGAAGCTCCTCGAGTGGCTTGAAGACAATAACGATTTTGAGATTCCGGAAACGCTTGTGAAACGCCAGCTCCAGATTCGGGTCCAGCGGCTGCTGCGCGATCTCTCCAGGCAAGGCATCAATCCGGAGAGGCTCGATGTCGATTGGAGCAAGATCCAGGAAGACCAGCGCAAGCAGGCGACCCGGGACGTCAAGGGATCTTTGATCCTCGATTTCATCTCGGACAAGGAAGGCATCGGCTCAACGGACGAGGAAGTCGAAGCTGAAGTACAGAGGATCGCGGCCGAAACAGACCGGCCAAGGGAGAAGGTAATGGAGGTCTTGAACCGGGATTCCGGGCTGGACAGACTCAAGGGACAGATCCGAAACAAGAAGGTTCTCGACTTCTTGCAGGAACGGGCGCAGCTCCAGCCTTCAAGTAATACCGATTGACCCGCAAATGCCCTAACTTGAGAATTAAGACAGGACTGCTTTAAATGAAGAATGAACAATACAACACGCTGATACCGATGGTGGTCGAGCAAACGAACCGTGGCGAGCGCGCTTACGATATTTACTCGCGACTCCTTCGGGACAGCATCATTTTTATTGGAACCCCGATCGACGACAACGTGTCGAACGTCGTGACGGCGCAACTGCTTTTCCTGGAAGCCGAAGACCCGGAACGCGACATTTCGCTCTACATCAACAGTCCGGGAGGATCGATAACCGCGGGACTGGCAATCTACGACACCATCCAGTTCATCCGCAACGACGTCACCACGATCTGCGTTGGACAGGCAGCCAGCATGGCCGCCGTACTGCTGGCGGCGGGTGCAGCCAAGAAACGGTTTGCGCTTCCCAATGCGCGCATCCTGATACATCAGCCGTGGCTGGGAGGATTGCAGGGACAGGCAACCGACATCGACATCCAGGCGAGGGAGATTCTGCGGATCAGGGACATCTTGAATGGGATTCTTGCCAAGCACACGGCGCAACCGGTGGAAAGAATCGGAAAAGACGTCGAACGCGATTACATCATGACGGCGGAGCAGGCAAAAGAGTATGGTATTATCGACGAAGTCATTTCAAAGCGCACATAGGCCTAAGAACGGCGCTGGACGTGGATTTCAGCGGCTCAGTGTAAGAACAAAAGGATAAGCCATTGAAGAACAATGAAGAAAAATACTGACGACGTCCTGCGATGTTCGTTCTGCAACAAGAGTCAGAACGACGTTCGAAAACTGATCGCCGGACCGACTGTCTTCATCTGTGATGAATGCGTCGGCGTTTGCCAGGACATCATTGAGGAGGATCAGAATTACGAACCTTCTCCGCGCAATGTACACCTCCCCAAGCCACTCGAGATCAAGGGATTCCTTGACCAGTACGTAATCGGACAGGATAAGTCGAAGAAGAAGCTCGCGGTAGCCGTGTACAACCACTACAAGCGCATTGAGATGTCGCGGAAGAAGTCCGAGGTCGAGCTCCAGAAGTCGAACATCCTGCTGATTGGACCGACCGGGACGGGCAAGACGCTGCTGGCGCAGACGCTGGCCCGCCTCCTCAGCGTTCCTTTTGCCATCGTCGATGCGACAACGCTCACCGAGGCGGGTTATGTCGGCGAAGACGTTGAAAACATTATCCTCAGGCTGATTCAGAACGCCGGCGGGGACGTGGAACGCGCCCAGACGGGCATCATCTATATAGATGAGATCGACAAGATCAGCCGCAAGGACGAAAACCCCTCGATTACCCGGGATGTTTCCGGAGAAGGCGTCCAACAAGCACTATTAAAGATGTTGGAAGGCACGGTCGCTAATGTTCCTCCCCAGGGCGGCCGAAAACATCCTCATCAGGAGTTTACGCAGGTAGACACCTCGAACATCCTGTTCATTTGCGGCGGGGCGTTTGTCGGACTGGACAAGATGATCGAGAAGCGGCTTGCGGTTCGGAGCACCATGGGTTTCCATGGGGACATCAAGGTTAAATCCGAGAATCCCCGCTCCCTGCTCCTGGAGCAGGTCCAACCGGAAGACCTGATCAAGTTTGGAATGATTCCGGAATTCGTCGGCCGGGTGCCCGTAGTCGCGACGCTGCATGACCTGGATCAATCAGCGCTCGTGGACA
The DNA here is from genome assembly GCA_945861845.1 of Candidatus Sulfopaludibacter sp. SbA3. Lineage (GTDB taxonomy): Bacteria > Acidobacteriota > Terriglobia > 20CM-2-55-15 > 20CM-2-55-15 > CAMBFR01. Next base: position 7,617 of record CAMAWS010000041.1, read on the forward strand.
TCCTGACCCGACCGAAGAACGCGCTGGTCAAGCAGTATCAGAAGCTGTTTGAGTACGAGAACGTGAAGCTGCGATTTGCGGATGATGCCCTTGAAGCTGTGGCTCGGGACGCGATCAAGCGTAACGTTGGCGCCCGCGGACTTCGAATCATCCTGGAAGAGCTGATGCTGGACATGATGTACCAGCTTCCGCAGCACAGGGACCATCGTGAACTCACCATCACGAAAGAGATGGTTGAGAAGAAGGAAATTGAACTGCCTTTTGAAAAGGCCGGATAGAAGGATTTCGAAGTTCGAATTTGCGAATTTCGAGATTCGCAGATCCGCAACTTGGGATTCTATATATGAGCGCAAAGGAAAAATACGAACAGGTGAGGCTGCCGATGGTTCCAATAAGGGACGTCGTCATCTTCCCCTTCATGATGGTTCCGTTCGTCATCGGCCGTGAGTCTTCGGTGCTTGCGCTGGAGGCAGCGCTTCAGGGCGACAAGAGAATTTTCCTGGCGACTCAACACGACGCCACGGTCGACCTCCCCCGCCCGAACGAGATCTACCAGGTCGGAACGATCTCCAACATTGTTCAGTCCCTTCGGCTCCCGGACGGAAACACAAAGGTGCTCGTGGAGGGCATCGAGCGCGCACGAATCCTTCAATTAGGCGAAGAGGACGGTTACTGGAAAGGCGTGCTCCGCCTTTCGCCGTTCCGGAATCAGTCCTTCACCGGCTACGACACGCTGGCGGCCAGGCTTTCTCAGCAGTTTGAGCAGTACGTAAAGCTCAGCCAGAATTTGAACGCCGAGCAGATCCTGTCTGCGATGAAGGTTGACGACCTCTCGCGGCTTGGAGACATTGTCTGCGCCAACATAGTGCTGTCGATCGAGGAAAAGCAGGAACTCATCGAGATCTTCAATCCCGTTGAGCGCTGCAAGCGCCTGACGGACATTCTTGATATCGAGATTGAGAAACTCCACGTCGACCGTTCCGTCCAGAACCGCGTAAAACGGCAGATGGAACGTGCGCAGAAAGAGTATTACCTCAACGAGAAGATCAAGGCGATACAACGTGAACTCGGCAAGAAGGACGAAAAGTCTGAACTGGATGAGCTTCGACGAAAAGTTGAATCCGTGGGAATGCCCAAGGATGCCCATGAGAAAGCAATGCAGGAGCTGAAACGGCTCGAAATGATGCCGCCGATGTCTGCGGAGTCGACGGTCTCGCGCAACTACCTGGACTGGCTCCTGGCCGTGCCATGGAAGAAGAAGTCGCGGGAAATCCGGAATATTGCAGCTGCGGAGAAGATCCTGAACGAAGACCATTATGGTCTCGATAAGATCAAGGACCGCATCCTCGAATTCCTTGCCGTGCGGCAGCTTGTAAAAAAACCCAAGGGCTCTATTCTCTGTTTCGCTGGCCCTCCGGGCGTGGGCAAGACTTCGCTGGGCAAGTCGATTGCACGAGCGACGGGCCGCAAATTCGTCCGCCTTGCCCTCGGCGGCGTCCGCGACGAAGCTGAAATCCGTGGTCATCGCCGCACATACATAGGCGCGCTCCCGGGCCAGATCATCCAGATGATGAAGAAGGCCGGCACGATGAATCCGGTATTCCTGCTCGACGAAGTCGACAAGATGAGCAATGATTTCCGCGGGGATCCATCGGCAGCCCTGCTGGAAGTTCTTGATCCAGAACAGAACTCGACGTTCCAGGACCATTATCTCGATGTCGAATATGACTTGTCGCAGGTGATGTTCATCGCAACCGCGAACGTGTTGCATACCATTCCGCAGCCACTGCAGGACCGCATGGAAATCATCCGGCTGCCTGGATACACGGAGCATGAGAAAACCGAGATCGCGCGCAGGTTCCTCGTTCCCAGGCAGATGGAACACACGGGCCTCAAGCAGAGCCAGCTTTCTTTCACGGAAGAAGGCATTCGGACCATCATCCAGGGCTACACCCGGGAAGCCGGGGTTCGGAATCTCGAGCGAGAAATCTCCTCTGTTTGCCGCAAGGTAACGCGAGAGGTAGTGAAGAGCGGAGCGAAGCTGGAGGCCAGTGTAGATGGAGAAAATGTAGTTGACTACATTGGTGTTCCGAAGTACCGTTCGAACCGCCACGAGGTAAATAACGAAGTCGGATTTGTAACAGGACTCGCGTGGACCGAGGTGGGCGGCGAAATACTTTCCATCGAAGTAACCTTGATGGAAGGTAAAGGCAAGCTGACGCTGACCGGAAAACTCGGGGATGTCATGCAAGAATCAGCCCAGGCTGCCATGAGTTATGTTCGGTCGCGGGCACACATGTTTGGGATTCCCAAAGATTTCTACCGTCATCTGGATCTCCATATTCACGTTCCCGAGGGCGCCATTCCGAAAGACGGTCCATCAGCAGGAATAACGATGGCCACGTCGATTGTGAGCGCGCTTACGCATATTCCGGTTCGCTGCGACGTTGCGATGACGGGAGAGATCACACTCCGAGGTAAAGTGTTACCAATCGGAGGCGTAAAAGAGAAGATGTTGGCTGCACATCGCGCCGGGATCAAGACGCTAATTCTGCCGGCAGACAACCAGAAGGACCTGGCAGACATTCCAGCTAATATCAAAGATGAGTTTACGGTTCACTTCGTCTCAACTGTTGATGAAGTGCTGAAGATCGCGCTCACGCATGCTCCTATACCCCTGCTGGATGAAGGGCTGGGCGCCGCGAAATTCCAGCCGGGCATCGGGGATGATACGGACCTTCAGCAGGAATCGGTAATGCACTAGGCGGATACTATTGAAGATTGCTACAATACCTTCAGTTTCTGGCCTTGTGCGCTGCCACTCGTGAGAGTCAATTCCGCCCGGTTCGTCAAGAGCACAAAACAAGCGGATGAGTTTCCCCGTGACCAAAGACCCGAGATTGCTTTTTGTGGCCGGTCGAATATCGGCAAGTCCACTTTGCTCAACACTCTGACCAACTCCCGGGGACTGGCGAGAACGAGTTCGACTCCTGGCCGGACGCAGATGATCAACTTCTTCCTCATCAATGATGGAATTTATTTCGTCGATCTGCCGGGTTACGGATACGCAAAAGTGTCAAAGACGGTTAAAGAGACCTGGGGTGGGATGATTGAAGACTACCTTCGCGATCGCGAACAACTGAAACTTGTTGTCATGCTCGTAGACTCGCGAATGCCTCCGACGGAATCCGACAAGACGATGAAAACGTGGCTCGACCATCACCAGATTCCCAGCACTGTTGTTTTGACGAAGGCCGATAAGATTTCACGAAACCAGTTGAACCAGACGCTCCGCACAGGTGCGTTAAACATGAAAACAAAGGAGATAATCCCGTTCTCGGCTGTGACAAACCTCGGAAAGGACGAGATCCTGGCCAGGATTGAAGCAGCTATTTAGTAATTCCCACAGTGAGAAAAACCCACCTATGAGTAAAAAATTCGTTGCCTCCGATCGCCCAGAAGGCGCACCCACCATGGACATCGCTCAGCTCAAGGATATGAATATTTCCGCGCTGACGCAGATCGCCAAGGACTTAAACATTCAGGGAGCTTCCGGAATGCGGAAGCAGGAACTGATTTTCAAAATCCTGCAAGCGCAGACCGAAAAGAGCGGCTTCATTTTCAGTGAAGGCGTTCTCGAAACCCTGCCTGATGGTTTCGGATTCCTACGGGCTCCGGACTACAACTACCTGCCCGGACCGGACGACATCTATGTTTCACCGTCGCAAATCCGCAAGTTTGACCTGCGGACCGGCGACACGGTGTCTGGCCAGGTGCGGCCTCCGAAGGATGGCGAGCGTTACTTCGCTCTCATCAAGGTGGAAGCCGTCAACTTCGAGCATCCGGACGAAGCCCGGAACAAGATCTTTTTCGATAACCTGACTCCGCTGTATCCGAACGAGCGGCTCAAGCTCGAGACACCGAATGCAAAAGACAACCTGTCGGCTCGGGTTCTCGACCTGCTTACGCCGATCGGAAAGGGCCAGCGCGGCCTGATCGTCGCTCCGCCACGAACCGGCAAAACAATGCTGCTCCAGACAATCGCGAACTCGATCACGGCAAACCACCCCGAAGTGGTGATGATCGTGTTGTTGATCGACGAGCGTCCGGAGGAAGTGACAGACATGCAGCGGTCGGTCAACGGCGAAGTGATCAGTTCGACCTTCGACGAACCGGCTTCACGCCACGTCCAGGTTGCCGAAATGGTGATTGAAAAAGCCAAGCGCCTTGTGGAGCACAAGAGGGACGTTGTCATCCTGCTCGACTCGATCACACGCCTGGCGCGCGCGTACAACACGATTGTGCCGCCGTCGGGCAAGGTACTGTCGGGCGGCGTGGATTCCAACGCGCTTCAGCGGCCCAAGAGATTCTTCGGCGCGGCAAGGAACATTGAAGAGGGCGGAAGTTTGACTATCATCGCGACCGCGCTCATCGACACCGGAAGCCGCATGGACGATGTCATCTTCGAGGAGTTCAAAGGTACGGGCAACATGGAAATCGGCCTCGACCGCAAGCTTGTCGACAAGCGCGTATTTCCGGCAATCGATATCAATCGGTCCGGAACGCGTAAGGAGGAACTGCTTGTCCCGAAGGATGAACTGGCCCGGATCTGGATTCTACGGAAGGTTCTGAATCCTCTCTCAACTGTGGAAGCCATGGAGCTTCTGCTCGATAAGATGGGCAAGTCCAAAAGTAACGGCGACTTCCTTGCCTCAATGAGCGGCGGAGCAAGAGGCTAGCGAGAGTTTCGTTGTTGTGGGCGCGGGG
>CAMAWS010000042.1 GCA_945861845.1 Candidatus Sulfopaludibacter sp. SbA3
GAGCGAGCCCAGATAAATTCCTGCGGTTTCCGGCGATCCTTGCGCGAAGAACAGGAATTGGCGGCCATCGGGCAGGAAGACCGGAAACCGCTGGCTCCCCTGCCGGTCAAGCTTCGTCACGGCGACCGTCTGCCCCCCGGAGGCGGCCACGCGGAACAGCGGACTTCCGCCGTTTGGCGCAAACAGAATGATGCCGTCCGCGTTCCAGGTCCCGCCACGGCCTGCCCCTGCCGTTGCCAATGTTTGCGGCGCACCGCCGCTAATATCGATTCGCTTCAGCTTGGCATCGGCGAAGAAACCGGCCGATCGGCTGTCGGGTGACCAGAAGGGATAGGCCGCGCCCTCGGTTCCGGCCAGCGGCTGCGCGGTGGTGGAGGCCAGCGACCGCAGCCAGAGGCGGGACGCGCCGTCGCCGGATGCCACGAATACCATCTGGCGGCCGTCAGGAGACAGTGCAAACGAAATGGGATCGGCAGTGGCGGGAGTGACGATATCGACGCGGGCTTCCGGCGGCGCGAGCGGCGGCGTTTCGCGGAGCTGACGCACCGCGGGAACGGTGAATACCAGAGCCACCAACACAGCCGCTGCGGCCACGATCCATGCCAAACGTCCGCCTCGCGCGGGTGGAGCTGCAGGCGTCACCGAAACCGGTTCCGCCAACGCCTGTTCAATGTCGATGCGCACATCCGCGGCATCGCTGCGCCGCTTCTTCACGTCCTTCTGCAGGCAGAGCCGCAGCAACTTGACGATTGCGGGTGGCGCTTCCGAGGGAATACGCGACCAGTCCGGCTCGCTCTTCAGCACGGCGCCCAAAATGTCCTGTACGTCTTCGCCTTCAAAAACCGCACGGCCCGTCAGCATCTCGAAAACCACACAGCCCAACGCGAAGATGTCGGTCCGTTTGTCCACGGTCCGTCCCTTCGCCTGTTCCGGACTCATGTACGCCGCCGTCCCCAGAATCACTCCCTGCAGGGTCGCCGCCATGCTCAGCGTTGGCGAATTCGAGGCCGTGTTGGCGGGCGCGCTTTCGAATGCCTTTGCCAATCCGAAGTCCAGCACCTTCACGTTCCCTTCCGGCGTGATCTTCACGTTCGCCGGCTTCAGGTCCCGATGGACCACTCCTTTTTCATGCGCCGCTTCCAGTGCGCCGCAGATGCTCCTGGCAATGCCCAGGGCTTCATCCACGGCCACCGGCCCACGCTTGATCCGCTCGGCCAGCGTTTCCCCTTCCACCAGTTCCAGGACCAGAAAGCGCGTACCGTTGGCCTCGCCGACATCGTAGATCGCCGCGATATTGGGATGATTGAGGGAGGCAAGAACTTCGGCCTCACGCTGGAAACGGCTCACCCGGCCCGGATCGCGTGAAAATTCATCCGGCAGGATCTTGATAGCCACTTCACGCTTCAGCCTGGAATCGCGGGCGCGATAGACCTCGCCCATGCCTCCCCGGCCGAGCAGGGACAGGATTTCCAGAGTTCCGAGCTGTGTGCCGATGCTGACGCCCAAGAGAGTCCTTTCCGGTATTCAGATTCGTGAAAGGCTATATGAGCGGGAATATCAGGTCAATCGAATGCAGGTCGTCTGTCCCTGTTTTATGGAGTTTCTTCGACCCAGGGATTGAACAGCGGTACCCGAGCGCGCTCATACTCAGTGGAGTCGCGTGTCACGACCGTCAAGCCATGGTGGATAGCGGTTGCGGCAATGATGAGGTCAGGCTGCGAAAAGGTGTGCCCCGCCCTGCGGCCATCCTCGACCAGAAGGCGCCACTTGAACATGACATCCTCCGACACCGCGAGCACGCGCCGATCGAACATCGGGCGCACCTTATGCGTCAGCCAGTCATTGAGTTCGGCGCGGCGCATGGCGCTCGTTGCCGTCTCAATACCGTAGCGAATCTCGGCAAAAGTTACAGCGCTGACGAATAGCAGCTCCAGCGGCTGCGCGGCAATGAAGGCAAGCACCCTGGCTTGCGGCCTCGGCTTGCGCAGTTCTGAAATGACGTTGGTGTCGAGCAGCCAGCCACTCACAATTTAACGTCTCGCACCGGCATAACGGAACGACGCGGCGCAATTTCGACGTCACGGTGCGGCAGGGCTTGAAGCGCATCGATGAGCAGCTGCCCCGTGCGCCGGGCACTGAGGTGCTGGAATTCGCCGGCATCGACCACCACGACGGCATCGCGGCCATGCAGTGTGACATGCTGCGGACCCTCGCTGCGTGCGAGGCGCACCAGTTCACTGAATCGCGCCTTGGCATCCTGCAAGCGCCAGCGGCCAAGCGGCGGTTGCGGCGGCCGCTGCGTACCGGCAGTCTTGCTGATTGGTTTTCTAGTCATGCTGACTAGATTAGCACGAAACGAAGCTCATCTCCCCTTGAAGCCGGCCGGCCGCTTCTCGAGGAAGGCGCGCGTGCCTTCCTTCATGTCTTCCGTCGCGCAAAGCAGACCGAACAGGGTTGCCTCCAGGAACTGGCCCTCGCTTTGCCCCATATCCATTCCACGATTCACAGCTTCGAGGCAAAATTTTACTGCAAGTGGAGCGTTGGCCATGATCTTCACTGCGATTGCCTCAGCCACGGCAATCAATTCCGGCTGGGGTACGACATGGTTCACAAGCCCTATACGCGCAGCTTCCTCGGCCGAAATCATGTCTCCCGTAAGAAGCATTTGCATCGCGCGCCCCTTGCCGACCAGGCGCGGAAGCCGCTGGCTGCCCCCGTAGCCAGGAGTGATTCCAAGTTTCACTTCAGGCTGACCGAAGACCGCATTCTCCGATGCAATTCGAAATGTGCATGCCATGGCCAACTCGCATCCGCCACCGAGGGCATAGCCATTCACTGCGGCGATAACAGGCTTGCCAAGTTGCTCGATCGCATCGAACACCGCCTGCCCGGCAAGCGCGAACTCCCTGCCGGCGGCCGGTGACTGCACGGCAAGTTCATTGATATCGGCGCCGGCGGCAAATGCCTTGTCGCCCGAACCGGTCAGGATCACGACGCGGGCGTCTTCATCTTTCTTGATCTGCTCGAACGCGATTTTCAATTCCCCAATGGTCTTCGCATTCAGCGCATTCCTCACCGTGGGTCGATTCAGCGTGACGTAAGCGATACGATTCTTAACTTCGCAAAGTAAGTTTTCAAACATGGGCCCGCTCCGGGTTAGAACAGCGGTTTTGGATTGGCGGCGTCGCGATAGTCGTAAAACCCGCGGCCGCTTTTCTTTCCGTGATGTCCTGCCATGACTAGTCTTTTCAGCAGGGGAGGCGGGGCAAATCGCTTTTCGCGAAACTCATCGAACATGATGTTGGCGATGTAATACGTCGTGTCGAGCCCCACGAAATCGAGCAGGGTGAACGGTCCCATCGGATAGCCGCATCCAAGCTTCATACCTTTGTCTATGTCTTCGACGGTGCCCACTCCTTCATCGAGCGCGCGGATGGCGTCCAGCATGTAAGGAACAAGCAAACGGTTCACGATAAAGCCCGACCTGTCGGTAGAACGAATCGGCACTTTGCCCAGGCTCGTCGCGAACTGCATCGCGTCATCGAGCACGGCGGGCGAAGTTGTAATCGTTCCAACCACCTCCACGAGCTTCATCAACGGCACGGGATTGAAGAAGTGCATGCCGATAAACCGATCGACCCGCTTCGTTGCCGTCATCATCTCTGTAATGACCAGCGACGATGTATTGCTCGCGAAAATCGCCTCCGGCTTCACGGCCTTGTCCAGCATTGCGTATGTCTCACGCTTCAACTCGAGATTCTCTGTGATGGCTTCAATGACAATGTCGCAGTCTGCCAGATCCGCAAAATTCGTTGTGCTCGACAACCGCGCCAGTGTTTCGGTGCGATTCGCGGCTGTGATCGTGCCTTTCCCTTCCATCTTCGAAAGTGACTTGTCTATCGATGCCATGCCCTTCTTCAATAGATGATCGGCTACCTCTCTTACTACTGTCGGATGGCCAGCCATCGCTGAAACCTGAGCGATGCCGGAGCCCATCAAACCACATCCCACAACACCAACTTTATGTATTGCCATCGACACCTCAAAATGAGAATAGAACTACCTGGGAGCAACCATCTCTGCCTTCATCTTTCGAGCATCCGGCTCCGTCACCCAACGGTCCCTCGCCAGGCGATCCACAGACTCGCCAACTTTGGCGCCGTAGTTCTTCGAGGACCCATATAGAGTCTCAAGACGCGTCCAATCAAACGAGATCTTGTGGCCAATATTGCGGCAGATCGCCTGGCCGGGACTGTTCGGGAAATAGGTCGCGGCAGGCACGTCTACATATGGACTGCGCACACCACCCACGGCATTTCCGTATTGATCGGTAACGAACTTCGCCTGGGGCGTCCCGCCATTTTCAATACCGATCCGCTCGGCCTTCGGCGGTGCCGTACCGTTGCGCGCCCACCGATCCAGATTGGCGAAGGCGGCGTTCAGAGTGTACTGGTATACCGGCAACTCCATCAGCGCGATCGGCGGATCGCATTGGTACGCAAAGGGCCAGATTCCCGGAAACGCGGGCTGCCCGGCCGCAGCCTGGTCCTGGGTCGACGGCATGTGCCGATAGAAAGAGACATCCATTCGCGCAGCCGCAGTCACTTCGTACAGGCGGTAGCGATCGTTAGCTTCATCGCTGTCCTGACGGCGAAGATTGAAGGCGCCGAGGACGTCGCCCTGCGGAATCGCGCGGATTACCGGGACACCGGCGTTCCGGGTTATCCGCCGCGGGTCACCGGCAGCCGGCGCATCGGCGCACCTCCGTATTCGGGCTGGTGCGGAATCACCCTGAATCAGGAACCCGTCATAGGCGGGCTTGCCGCTGCCAAGCCGGGCACGCAAATTGATCGCATGAATGTAAGTGACGAGTTCACCGGTGTGAGATGTAGCGTACATGTACTGCACGTTGAAACCCGGCATCGGCGATGTAGCAGCGTTACCTTTGAACAGCGCCGCGAGCTGGCTCATGATGTCAAAGCGCAGTCCTTCCTCGCCATCCGATGTTACGTTTCCCTGTTCGCAGCGTTCATCCGGAACCGGATTCGCCAGCGACAACGAGGCGTATCGAGTGGCGTTGAACTTCTTCAGGCTCTCAATGCCTGCCGGCGTATGCGTCACGCCAACCCATGCATCCCCGTGCTCGATGAAATAGTCGTGTGATATCGCCCACAGGAATGACCAGTCGAACCGTCTCGCATTTTCCAGCGGCTCGAGTATGACGTTGCCGCTGAACCGCGCCGGGGTCGATGGCCTGCGCACCAGGATGCGCGTGGTATAGGGCGCATTAGCAGCCTTGACGCTGATGCTGCCGGCAGCGGCCCAGTCGTAGACGTTGGCGAGGCCGCTGACGATGAACTCCTCCTCAACGTAGCCGGCCTTCGCGAGATCGACGACCTCTTGAACCCTGCTGGCGGCCAGGAACGGAAACGACTCCGCGGTGACCGGAATCGGTCCTGTAACTTTCGGAACCGAAACCTGCGCCGTGGCAAGAGTTGTTCCATAGAAAGCAAACGCAATGAGCGCTACAAGCTTTTTCATTTTCTATCTCCTCGCAGTCCTCGGGCATTCTGCCATCGAATTCCCGCATGCTACACTCTAAAATTCATGAAAGATTTCCTGTCATCCTTGGAGAACCGCGTTCTGGTGTGCGATGGCGCGATGGGCACAATGCTGTACAGCAAAGGTGTTTTCATCAGCCGCTGTTTCGACGAGATGAATATCTCGAATCCCCACCTTGTAGGTGAAGTCCATGCCGACTACATCAAGGCCGGCGTCGATATCATCGAGACCAACACGTTCGGAGGTAACCGTACCAGGCTGATGCCTCACGGCCTGGCGGAGCTAACGCGCGATATAAACCTGGCCGGCGCGCGCATCGCCAGGGAAGCCGCCGGGGACAACGTGTTTGTGGCGGGCGCGATCGGGCCACTCGGCATACGCATTGAGCCCTGGGGAAAGATCGCGAAAGACGAAGCGCGGGCGGTTTTCCGCGAACAAGCCGAAGCGCTGCTCGAAGGCGGCGTGGATATTTTCATCCTCGAAACTTTTTCCGACCTCAATGAAGTCGAGGCCGCAATCCTCGCCGTTCGCGATATCACCGACAAGCCCATCGTTGTCCAGATGACGATCGAGGAGGACGGCAACAGCCTGGAGGGAACGCCTCCGGAAATTTTCGCGAAAAAACTGGAAGGGTGGGGCGCCGATGTCCTGGGGCTGAATTGCAGCGTTGGACCGCAAACCATGCTCGATGGCATTGAGCGCATCGCCTCCGTGACGTCGAAAGCACTCTCCGTGCAGCCTAATGCAGGTAAACCCAAGAACGTTGACGGCCGCAACATCTACCTTTGCTCTCCCGAGTACATGGCATCGTATGCGAAGAAGTTCGTCGAGCAGGGAGTCCGGATTGTGGGAGGATGCTGCGGGACCACTCCGCTTCACATCAAGGCGATGAGAGCCGCCATCCGGTCGATGGGAATGCGTAAATTCGGGGATGCGCGTTCACAGTCCACGCCTGCAGCTACTGCAGGCGCGGTCCATGACCGCGCATCCTCCGATTTTCCACCCATTCCCCTGGCGGAAAAATCGCGATTCGCTCGGAAACTGTCAAAAGGACAGTTCGTCAAGATGGTGGATATGATTCCGCCGCAGGGACACGATTACGCGGAAGTCCTGGATACAGCGAAACGTCTCGAATCCGAAGATGTCGACGTTATTACCGTTCCGGAAGTGCCGCGCTCAAGCGCGCGCATGAACGCGACATCACTGGCGATGCTCCTGGAAAAATTCACAGGGATGGAAAGTCTCGCGCCGTATGCCTGCGGAGACCGAAATCTACTGGGAATGCAGAGCGACCTTCTTGGCGCATACGCGCTGGGACTGCGAAACCTGCTCCTGATCACCGGCGATCCGCCTCACGTTGGTGACTATCCGGACGCGACTGCCGTCTACGACGTGGATTCGATCGGCCTCACCAATATGGTCTACCGGCTCAACCAGGGTATCGACGTCGGCGGAAAATCGATCGGCAAGCCGACGGGTTTCCTTATCGGAGTTGGCGCCAATCCTATCCTTATTAATAATGACGACCAGGAACTGAAGCGATTTCAATACAAGGTCGAGGCAGGAGCCGAATTCGTGCTCACCCAGCCGGTTTTCGACCCCGCGGCGCTGGAAGGATTTCTGAAGCGCGTCGAACACTTCAAGCTCCCGGTAATTGTGGGCATCCTGCCTCTTGCCAGTTACAAGGTTGCAGAGTTCCTGAACAATGAGGTACCTGGTTGCTCGGTACCCGCATCCATAGTGGATCGCCTGCGGCTGTCCGACAGCCCGGATGCAGCGCGGGCGGAGGGAATACGTATTGCCCAGGAAATCCTCGAGGAAGTTCGCGGAATGGTCCAGGGCGTCCAGATCCGTGGACCGTTTGCAGACTATGAGACGGCAATGGAGGTGTTGTCCGTCCTCAATTTGAAAGGAGCGTCCTTATGAAGAGACTTTTTATCACGGTGTTGCTGCTCTCACTGCCATCTCTTGGAGCCGCGCAAACGGCAGCGCGGCCAGCCGGCCGGGGTGGCCTGAACAATCCGGCTTCGCTAAAAGAAACTGCGCCCGCGGCCTATAAAGTTCGGTTCGATACAAGTAAGGGTCCATTCGTCGTCGAAGTGACTCGCTCATGGGCACCCAACGGAGCGGACCGTTTCTATAACCTCGTGAAGAACGGGTTCTACGACAATGCCAGATTTTTCCGTGTAATCCCTGGCTTCATGGTTCAGTTCGGCCTGAACGGCAACCCCGCACTCAATAGAGTATGGACCAACGCCCGGATCCCTCCCGATCCCGTCACGCAGGACAATTCGCGAGGAACCATCACTTTCGCCATGGGCGGAACTCCAGACAGCCGAACCACCCAGGTCTTCATCAATTTCGGAGCCAATGGCGCACTGAACCGGCAGGGATTTGCGCCTTTTGGAAAGGTGCTGACGGGTATGGAAATAGTGGATCAGATTTATAGCGGATACGGTGAAGGCGCTCCTAGCGGCAAAGGTCCGGACCAGGTTCGCACAAGGAACGAAGGCAACGCTTACCTCACCGCAAACTTCCCACAACTCGACTTCATTAGAAAAGCAACAATCGAGAACTAGATGAAAACAGGAACATACGCACACGTTGAAACGTCGATGGGAAAATTCACCATCGAATTGTTCGAAAGTAAAGCGCCCAACACGGTTGGAAATTTCATCGGGCTTGCGGAAGGTACGAAGGAATGGAAGGATCCCAAGACTGGAGAGCCGGTGAACGGCAAGCCGTTCTACGACGGCGTGATCTTCCACCGCGTTATCGATGGGTTCATGATTCAGGGCGGCGATCCCACGGGCACCGGCATGGGTGGTCCCGGTTACCGCTTTGCCGATGAGATTCACCCCGATCTCAAACACAAGACCGAAGGCATGCTTTCCATGGCAAACGCCGGACCCAATACCAACGGCAGCCAATTCTTTATAACGCTGGCACCGACCCCGCACCTCGATGGGCGACACGCCGTATTCGGACAGATTGCCGAAGGGATGGATGTCGTAAAAGCGATTGGGAAAGTGAAAGTATCGGCTGGCGACCGGCCGGCGACTAGTGTCGTGATGAATAAAGTGACGATCGAGAGAGTGCCGTAGCCGCGGCTATGCGGATTGCGCGGAATGCATCCGCGTAATCCGCCCTGGCCGGCAAGTCTGTCGCTGCCATACTTGCCGCTCCTTCGTTATACTCCTTGTCCGCGTCTTGCGCGAGTGCCACACCTGTAATACACTGCGTCCATGAAGACGCTGACCGTTCGCCTGCCGGAAAACCTGATCGCCGACATTGAGTCTGAGTCGCGCTCGCGAAACATCTCGAAGTCCGATGTCGTGCGTGAGCGCCTGCAGTCCGCCGGTCACGCAGCCCCCCCTAAGAGGCGGCGCCCCAGTTTCAAGGAGTTGGCCGGGAACTTAATTGGAAGCGTGAAGGGGGATGGCTTGCCCGCCGATCTTTCAGCCAGAAAGAAAACATATCTGCGTGAGCTGGGTTATGGCCAAAACCGTAATCGTCGATAGCGGCTCGCTGGTCGCCCTCCTTCGCCGCGACGATCAATATCATCCGTGGGCGTCCTCCTTGACCGAGCAACTCGGTGCGCCATGGTGCACATGCGAGGCGGCCTTGTCGGAAGCATTCTTCCTGCTGGGGCGAGCCGGCCGCTCACAGCTCGCCGAAATGCTGCGCCGCCAACTGATAGTCTCCAACTTCTCGTTTGACGATGAGAAAACTCCCACTCTTGACCTCATGGACAAGTACGCCGATGTGCCGATGAGCCTAGCCGATGCCTGTCTGGTCCGAATGAGTGAAATGCTGACCGACCCGATAGTGGTGACGACTGACAGCGATTTTCGTTTCTACCGCCGCCACAGCAGGCAAGTCGTTCCCACCCTGATGCCGTGATTTCGCCGTCCGCGTCACGATCAAGACAACCGGTGAATTTGGGCTTCTTTCTCGAGTACCTTCAATTCGGTATCCGACGTCACAAGTTCCGCCTGCCTGGCCATCTATTGGCGGGTGCCGGTGGAGGCGTTTTGCTCATACATAACCACCCGGGCCTGCATGCAGGTCGACAGCATTTGTGTGAATCGCTGGAAGCGGTCCGCACCAACAATCAGCTCGTTCTGATTTGGCTTACGCTCCTCGGGGCGCATGATGTACCCCCAAGCAGTGCTATCAATGATTGCTTCGTGGGGATCGACGAAAACATCGACACCCGCCTGCCTGGTAACGGCAGATAAGTGCGCAATGCTGGCGATCGCAGCCCGGTGCTGATCAACACCACCTGTCGGTCCGATTCCACCCGCCAGGAGGGCCACGTGACGCTGCCCCCGGTCGAATACGGGGAACACGGCTGCGATCGTGCCGGTCGTATGTCCTGGAATGAGCACGAATGTGATGGAAGTCTCGCCGAACGTCACAACCTGCCCGTCATGAATGATGCTTTCCGGATTCGGCACGCCGCCGAGCGGGCCCCAGTCCGCCTCGGAGACCATCACGCGCACGCCCTTTGCGCGGAAATAAGCCAAACCGCCGGTGTGATCATTGTGAGAATGGGTCAGTACGACCAGCTTTACCTGATCGGGATCCAAACCCAGTTTGCGCATTCCCGGCACCACGATATTCGCGGCCTCCTCGGGAGTATTCAGGGTGTCGAATAAAACCAGCCCATCAGAGGTCTTCAACACCCAGGCCCCGACATCGGTTCGGCCTACGTAATAGAGGTTGTCGAACAACTGTGAAGGGACGGCCGCATCCCCCTTGCCATTGGCCGTGTTGGGTCCATTAAGCATGCAGTAACGGTTGAAAGAGATAAGGTACCGCGCATCGGTCAGCTTCAAAGCCTGCTGGACCAATGGCAGGCTTCGGTCCGGGGCCCGGCCGCCACGACCCTCGGCCGGAGCCGGCGTTTGTGCCTGGAGCGCGTTCACTAAAGTCGCCGGCAGGAGCGCCAGCCCAATTCCCACAATTAATACACTGCGCTTCGCCTTTTTGATCATCCTGTAGGCCAGCATTTCCCGAATCTTTTGCATGGGTAGTCTCCCTATTTTGTTCGACAGTGAACTGCGTAAGCATAATCCGGATAAGCAGCCCCAAAAAGGAATTTGGGATAATTGCTCACTGTCCCTCAATTCCCCGCGTCATCCGCTTCACAAAATCGCCTGCGTCGTATCCGGAAGGAATCACCTCAACGCCGAGCTCCCGTTCGACATCCTTGATCGTAAGATCGTCGAGGAAGATGCCGTCGTCCCCAATCATCGACTCTGAAGGCAACACCACGAAGTCTCCATGTACCTTTCCCTTCAGGGCAGCGATGAAATCACTGCCCGTAAGCAAACCGGCAACGCCGATACCAGCGCCCCAGAATTTGCTCTCGACGGATACAACCTTCAGGTCCATCTCCAGGCGGTCAACGCTCTCCTTCAAATACGGATAAAACACCCTGCCTGTGCATACCGTGCCCCGGGCCTTGCCGGCCGGTTTCCCGCGAAGTGCATTATTGAACTGCTTCAGGAAGGTGCGCACCATTCCGACGCCATTCTCGATCTGCGGAAAGTCCTTGTAGTGGCTTGCGGGTGGAAGCTCGGCGCCCGCCATGATGTAAATCTCGTCGCCAAGAAATGCGAACGGCGTTCCGATCCGCCGTTTCAGCTTCTTCTGGATTGGCGTGATATGCGCGATGGTCGCTCGCGCATATTCGGGCGTGAATGGCTCCAGCTTCGGAAGATTCTCGCGGTGATCCGTCAATCCGACCGGCACGATGGCCAGGGATGCCACGCTCGGATGGAATTTCAAAAGATCGTCGATGGTCCGTTCGAGATGTTCCCTGTCGTTGAGTCCCGGGCAAAGCACGACCTGTCCGTGCAGCATAATGCCGGCCTTTGCCAGCCGCGCGATCTTTTCGGTAAAGCCGTCGTAATCATCATTGCCCAGCAACTTCGTCCTCAACTCAGGCTCCGTTGCATGAACCGAGATATACAACGGTGACAGGCGCTGGTCGATGATTCGCTGCATCTCTTCTTCGTGAACGTTGGTCAGCGTGAGGTAATTGCCGAAAAGGAACGAGAGCCGGTAGTCTTCATCCTTGATATGCAGGGATCTGCGGACGTTTTTGGGATTCTGGTGCACAAAGCAGAAGACGCACTGGTTCTTGCAGGTCATCGGCTCGATGGGCTCGAACTCGAGGCCGAAGGACTCCCACTCGCGCCGGACGAACGTGATCTTGCGATCCTGCGTCGTGATCGAGGTTCTGCGGCCAACCATGCCAGCGTTGAATTGGAAATCGATCGCATCCACGAGCGGCTTGCCATTGAGCTCGCGAATCTCGTCTCCGGGCTTCAGCCCGATCCGCGAAGCGACTGATTCCGGATCAACCGACAACACGCGCAGCTTCTGCAGTTCCTGGCTTCGATGTGGCGGAGCGTATCTGTACTCGTGCTGCGCCTTGATCAGGTCCTGATCATTGGCTTTGCGGACGTATGCGGAGGCGGAAAACTGTTTTTTGCTACTCACTCAAGTTCAAGTATTGGCGGCCGGTCAGCAGGTAATGCAACCCCGAAAACGCAGTCATAATGCCTGTCATATAGAAAAGGATGCTCAACTCGGGAACGACCACGCCCATCCAATTTGTATATAAGACCGCAAGGACCATGAATACCTGGAGAACCGTGCTGGCCTTCCCGTAGGGTGAGGGCTTGAACAGGCGCCAGCCGACCATAAGAACAACGATGAGAGAAGTCAGAAGCAGGAAAACATCCCGGAAAATCATGGTGATCATCAGCCATCGC
>CAMAWS010000043.1 GCA_945861845.1 Candidatus Sulfopaludibacter sp. SbA3
TCGTGGAGACTCTGCGCTGCATCACGGGAACCAAATCGCGGTCATCCACAAGACCGGCGTGTTTCTCAAGGCCGTCAGTTCGCTGGCCGGACCAGGCGATGGCATTGCATTACGCAAACTCGACCGCCGCAACGATCATGAAGTGGAGCTTGCCGTTGTAATTGGAAAGCAGGCAAACAACGTTTCGCGGGAAGAAGCGCTGGAGTATGTGGCCGGATATTGCATCGGCCTCGATATTACGATCCGCGGTCCCGAAGAACGAAGCCTGCGGAAGTCCGCCGATAGTTATTGCGTGCTCGGTCCGTGGCTCGTGACGGCGGATGAGATACCCAGGCCAAACGAACTGAACCTCGGCATCCTTGTGAATGGCGAGGTCCGGCAGGATTCCAACACGCGATACATGATCCTGGACGTGCCTGCGCTCATCGAACTGGCATCGTCGTTCTATACCTTGTATCCCGGCGACATCATCATAACGGGAACTCCGGAAGGCGTAAGCCCCATCCAACCCGGCGACACCGTCGTCGCGACCATCGAAAGAATCGGCACGATGGAAGTAAAGGTCCGAGCCGCCTAGAGACAGCCATGAAGAATCCCGTTTTTTTCAACAAACCGGAAGCGCCAGCCGAATGGAAAGATTTCTACCAGCGGCTCGACCATAAGAACACCGCGCCGCTATGGGAAGCCCTGGCAAGACTTGTCATGCCGGAGCCTCGTCCCGCTTGCCTTCCGGCGCTCTGGCAGTACCAGGAAGTCCGTTCCTTGTTGATGGAAGCTGGCAAACTGATCACGGCCGAGCAGGCGGAGCGCCGGGTGCTCGTCCTGGAGAATCCCGGAATTCGAGGCCTGTCGCAGATCACACAAAGCCTTTACGCGGGTATTCAGTTGATCCTTCCAGGCGAAGTTGCGCGAACGCATCGGCATGTGGCTTCGGCGCTGCGCTTCGTGATTGAAAGTGATGGGGCATATACCGCCGTCGAGGGTGAACGCACCACCATGCGGCCCGGAGATTTCATACTCACGCCGTCATGGACGTTTCACGATCACGGCAATCCGGGCGGCAAACCCGCCATCTGGATGGACGGCCTGGATGTTCCGATCGTGAACATGTTTGACACGAGTTTTGCCGAACACTTCCCTGCCGAGCAGCAGCCCGTCACAAAGAAGGAAGGCGATGCGCTCTCGCGTTACGGAGCCAACATGCTGCCCCTGGAATACAAGTCCTCAAGCATGGCGGCTCCAGTATTCAACTACCCATATGACCGGAGTCGAGAAGCGCTGGAAAGACTGCGTAAGAATGGACCGGTGGATTCCTGTCACGGCATAAAGATGCAGTACATCAATCCCGTTACGGGCGGCTCTCCCATGCCAACGATCGGCGCCTTTCTGCAGTTGCTGCCGGCGGGATTTAACGGTGAGGCTTATCGGTCCACTGACGCCACGATCTACTGTGCTGCCGAAGGAAGCGGCGTCAGCAAGGTCGGCGATGCGTCTTTCACGTGGGGACTTCACGATATTTTCGTGGTTCCATCGTGGTGCCCGGTGGCCCATCAGGCCCAGAACGACGCGGTGCTCTTCAGTTTCTCCGACCGGCCGGCACAGAAGGCTTTGGGCTTGTGGCGGGAGCAGCGTTCATAACCTGAGTCCGAATGAATGCTCGCGCAGCGCTCATTTTAAAAAGGTGCTTACAGACCACCCCGCCGTTCGCTAAAAACGCGCGAACGGCACCCCGCCTAATCCAGGAGGGGAGTTTTTCGCGCGCACAATCCATCATTTACCTTCAAACACAGCTTTGCACAAAAAGTCAGAATTAGCCGCGGAGCGGCGAAAGAACGTTAGCCACGGGCGGCAGCCCGTGGTTGACGGAACGACCGAACATCAGCACCGTAGGTGCGACATAGCACGATACTTGCATGCTGTGCCGCCCCGCTGGGGCTGGTCATAACGCGTCTGTTTGAACCCACGGGCTGACGCCCGTGGCTAGGGTGTTTCGCCGCTACGCGGCTTCTTTTGTGCAAAGCCTTCAAACGCCCACTCCCGCCATGCCTGAAGGATCGGGAAATACAGCCCCAGCCGGATCGGTCTCGAGTCCATGTGCTTCATCAGGATTGCGTAGTTTTCCAACTGGGCCCTGTAGCGCAACTGTTCATTGTCGAGAAATGCTTCAAGGCCGCCACCCTCATGTGCGCCGGTCTTGTAGTCGATGATCCACCGGATGTTCTCGTCGTCAACGAACGTGCGGTCCAGTGTGAAATGGCGGATTCGGCCGCCGGCAAGGCCGGATAGCGAGTACTCCCTTTGATCTTCCGCATGCCGGCCGAGAATCCACAGGCCACGGGGATCGGTCACCGTGGCGCGCAACGCTTTTTCCACGCGCTGAACAGCCTCGCGAAGCTTATCTCCGGCCAATCCCTGCGACGACAAAGCGGTCACGACCGTGGCAGGATTCCAGTCCAGCCGGTCCTCGGCAGTCATCTGCTGCAGCATCCCATGGACCACGATTCCAACGCGCCGCTGTAGTTCGCTGGCCCATTCAAACGTGATGTGCAATCGGCCTTCCGTTTCATCACCAGTAGCTGATTCTTCAGCCGGTGGCCGCCAGACAATATCCGGTGGAAGGGGAACGCCTTGCCAGCCGGAAACCAGACGGCGGAGTGGAATGCCGGCGGCATCCGATGCAGATTCACCGTTACTGGCAACTTGAACGGCCGCAATGCCTTCCCCGCTCGCGAACGCGCCATAATAATCCCCTTCGACTGTGGGCCAGATTTTTGCAAGAAACGTTCTTGAGCCTGGAGTTTTAACCTCATGGGTAGCCGCATTGAAAGCCGCGTGGCCTAGCAGGTGTAGATGCTTGCGCGCCCGCGTCGCAGCCACATAAAGGAGGCGTGTGCTTTCGTGATTTGTCTTGGCGCGCTGGATCTGCCGAAGGTAGGAATAAGCGGGATCGTCGTCTGAACCAGTCTCCTTGATTGGAGCGAGCAGCAACCGGGAGTCGCCGCGGCCGTCGATGTATTCCAGCCAGAGCAACAAACTTGGGTCTTCCGATCGTGTCGACTTCCCGAGCGCAGGCACGATGACAGTATCGAATTCCAGTCCCTTTGCCTTGTGAATGGTGAGCAGCTGCAGGCTTTCGTCCGCTTCCACATCCGGCCGCGCAAAGAGCGCGGCCACGTCTTCACCAAACTTTTCGGCATCCCGTAAACCGGCGCCTCCCGCCGATTCTTCGAGAAGGTCCAGAAACGCCGCTGCATCGTCCAGGCCGGTTCGATCCTCGAGACAGGCCGGGCCTCCAAGCCTCATCCAGGTTCCTTCGATCCAGCGCCTCAGGGGAAGCCTTCCCCGCTGGGCGATAGCGTCGGCCAGAATCGGTTTGATTCGTTCGATCCGCAAACGTCCGTTGGGCGACATGGAGGCCAGGCGCAGGTCATCACCCGTCAAATCCCAAATCGCCGCGGAGAATTCACCACCCACTATCACTTGCAGGTCTGCCAGCGTGAGCCCGCACCACGGAGCACGCAGTACTGCCAGCCACGACGGGCGGTCTGCCGGATGCAGCAACGCATAAGTCAGCGCCAGCAGGTCCTGTACGACAGACCGATCGCCCAATCTGTCGATTTCCACGGCCCTGAACTTAAGCCCCTTCGTGCGAAGAGCGGAAACTATGGCAATGAGATGCGTGCGCGCGCGAACCAGAACCGCGATTCGACCGTCCGGATCCGCCGTTTTCGCGTCCTCGATGATCTTGATCATGCGGTTGGCTTCCGCATCCGGATCGCTGCCAAAGAAGGGGTGCACCGTGACCCCCTCGAAACCTCCACCGGAATGGAATGCCACTGACGGTTCATATGTGACCGCGCCCGTAAGTAGATCTTCCCTGGCTGGGAACGCCGGTCCCAACGCCTGGTTGACCCAGTTTACAATCGCCGCACCGGACCGGAAGTTCACGGAAAGTGTCAGTGGAGTGAGGCGGATGTTTCCGATTCCCCGCTCCCGGGCGCGCAAAAAGAGGGCCACATCGGCCTCACGGAAGCGGTAAATGGACTGCATCGGATCGCCCACGAGAAAGAGCGTTCGGCCATCATCCGGTTGCCATTCCGCCGTAAGGGTCTCCAGCAGCGCGTACTGGCTTTGCGAGGTATCCTGGAATTCATCGACCAGCAAATGCTGGATACGGCAATCGAGTGCGAAGGCAAGGTCCGTCGGACTGTCCGGCGTACCAAGCGCGGTTCGGGAAGCCTGTGCGATCTCTGTGAAATCGACTTTGCCTTCCCGCTGGAAAACCACCTTCAACTGCGCGGCCGCAACGGGAAGCAACTTGATCAATGCGCTCAACACTTCCCACTGCGATTCATTGAACGAAGCCGGAGGCATGGATCTCAACGCGTGCAACTGTGTGATGAGCGCTTCCTCAAGGACTATCCCGGTCCATCGTGATTTAGCGGCCCTGCCTTCAGGCGTGGCCGGGAATCCCTGATTCTTGTTCACTGTCTTGCGCCGCGAGCCCTCCTGGGTCAGAAACATTTCCGCCAAACCCAGCCAGTGACCGATCCATTCCGGCCCGCTGCCCGGCAAGCCGGCCAACCCGATGCAGTCGGCCAGGCCGCCTTCGGTTCCCTGCGCAGCAAGGTTTCGCGCGGCAAACCGCGCGAGATCGAGAATCTCGGCAATACTGCCTGCCGGAAACAGGCCGCGCGTCGTCTCCATTTCATCGGTCACGATCTGTTTCAGCGTCGCTTCCAGCGATTCGCGAAACGATATTGACGCGGTGTTCGGCACGACGTGGCGCAGCCACTGGTCGCGGCGGCGCAGCATGCCGGTCAGCAGCGTCTCCACGTTGGACAGGTTGTTATCCAGGTGTTCGAGCAACCGGCCGAGCGCATCCGCTTCAGAAGTCCCGGCTTCGAGCAGATCCAGTGTGGCCCGGGCGGCCTGGAGGTAAAGATGGTCGGCCTTGTCCTCGGGCTGGGGGCTGGCTCCCATGCGGGAAACCCAGGGCATCTGCCTTACAAGGCTGCCGCAAAACGAGTCAATCGTCTGGATGCGGAGTCGTGACGGATGTTGGATCAACTGCCACGTCAACTCCTCGTCCCTCGCCAGCGCCCGCCTGGAGAGTTCCCATGTATGCCGTTCGTGAGCTTCCTCCGGTTCGGATCCGGAAGCCGCTTTTTGCAGGGCGCCAATGACTCGGTGCCGCATTTCGCCGGCAGCCTTTTTCGTGAAGGTAATTGCGACAATGGATTCGGGTTGCTCCACGAAACTTAGAAGCGTGAGGAACCGCTGTATCAGCAACTCCGTCTTGCCGGAACCAGCCGGCGCCTGGACGATAAATGAATCCGATGGATCCAATGCCTGAAGCCGCTGGGCCGCATCGAGAATGGTTTCAGGCACCGGCGTCCTCCGAATCCGGATCGTCTACGCGATCCGCCGCGCCGATGCGGCAAAGGCCGGGAAGGCTGCAGTAAGCGCACGTCTTCTGCGGATCTTTCGGGTCGACAACGGCTTTCCCATTGCGGAAGTCCGTTGCAAGCTGTTCCAGAACGCGGCGCCAGGTCTCAATGTGTTCCTGCAGCGGAATGTCTTGCGGTCCCGGCTTCACTTTCGGAACGATACCGTCCTCCAATGCCAGCCCGCTGAAGCGGCTCTGGCCCACCTTGAGCACTCCGAAAAAAACACCGCTCAATTCAGCCTCGGCTGTAGTGGCATACAGAGGAAGCTGGGGCTCGTCGGGACGGTCTCCATCCCATTCGGATGAACGATGATCGCTGGACTTGTAGTCAATGACGACAAGCGTGCCGTCTTCGAGACGATCAACGCGGTCCGCGCGAATCCGCAGGTCCACTCCGCCAACCGAAACCTTATGCTCCTCTTCCTGGCGGAGCACGGTGAAGGGCTTCCGCTGCTTCTCCAGTTCGAGCCACTCCATCATGATGTGTTCGAGCCGCGCCTGTTCGATCGCCGCGAACCGAGGCTGGCGGAGAGCGCGTTTTTTGGGCGCCATTTCATTGATGGCCTTCTGCACGGCGTTCCGCACGACGGCTTCCAGGTGATCCGCTGCAATCGACACCAATCCCTGGTACGATCGCAATTCGTTCCAGATACGCTCGAGCGTCCCGTGGATAAGAGTCCCGCGATCCATGGGACTCAAGCCAGGTTGCGCCACGTCCAGGGCCTCGGCTCCGAGCCGAAGCTGGGCAAAAGCGCGGAAAGGGCACGCCGCCTGGTCTTTAAAGATCGCCGTTCCTCCACGGCTCAGCGGGCCATCCCATGGCGGCGCCGTATGGTCATCGAGAACCTCCGTTCGGGATGAGCGCCGAAGCTGCTCGGGGTAGCCGAGGGCAGCAGCCAGTCCGAGTTCCTTTTCGGCAATCTCAGAAAGCGCCGAGAAAAGCGGGCTTGGCCGCAAGTCCATATCACCTTCACGCTGCGGATAACTCACAACGACGGAGGGCGCGCTCCCCAGTAATTGTCCGGTGAGCAGCCGCGTGAACTCGAGTTCCCGCTGTGGGGAAGACTGCGGCATGTTCTTCTCGCGCTGGAGGCGAAACGGCAGGAACGGATTCGGGCTCGCTGCCCCGGGCCAGGCGCCGTCATGCATGCCCATGATCCAGAGGTGATCGAACGCCAGGCCCGAAGCTTCGAAGACTCCCAGGATCTGGACGGGCGCGGGATCGGATTCCGGTTGAAACTGCCTCGATACCGCGAGGCGTTGCAGCACGGCCAGCGCGCCACCCATGGCGAGGTTTCCGGCGCTGCTATCGAGGCTGGCAAACTCGGCGAGGACGTCGTTCCACGCTTCCGTCGTTTGATATTCGGCGCTGTTCAGCGGCCGCTCGCCCGGCCAGCCCATCGCCGTCAGGAATCGGGAAAACGAGGCCGCCCAGTCGCTCGGCATCTGGCGTGAAGGCATGCGGTCCCACTCGCGCGTCCATTGCACAAAGAGCTGAGCAAGCGCCGGAACAATGGTTCGTGCAAGAGCGATGATGTCGGATGCTGTCACCTCAGGCTCCCGCAATCGGCGCAATTTCGCATCGAGCAGGGCGCGATGCGTGTATTCCGATTGAGCGCCGCCAAGGAATGGCGATCGCAGGAGCCGGCTGGCGTCTTCCAGAGGAATCGCCGAAGGCCGCGTTTGCAGGACGAGAAACGCAGCCTGGATCAGCGGATATTCGAACAGCGGCGGGCCGAGGGAAATGTTGAATGCGCGCTGTGAATCACGTTCCGGAGAGACTTGTCCATTCGGATGAAACTCACCGGCAAAAATACGCTCGATCCGGCTCCGGTATGTTGAGAGATCCGGAACCACGATTCCGACGGAACGCTCGAACTCTCCAACCTTAGCCGCATCCTCGAACAGTCTCCGCGCCCATTGCGCCGCAGCCCGGATCTCTCCTTCTGTGTCCGTCAATCCAATCCGAACCGCGCTCCGTGCCGTGCTCGCTTCAGCACTCGCGCGCACTTCGACTCGACACCCTTTGCGTCGTAACGTCTCCAACACGAGTTCCTGCGCCGGAGTAAATTCATTGAAACCCGCAAGGACGATATGCTCTGGCGCTGCAATCGCGCCGTCAGCTAACCGCCCCGCGATGAATTCCGCCAAAAGCGCCCCAGACAACCAGTTCTTGCTCTCGCACCGGCGTTGAAACTCCCGCGCCCATCTCCTGAAGGCTTCCGTGTCACTGCTGTCGTCCCACTCGGACACATCCAGCGGAAGCTGCCAGGCGCACATTAGATTCCACGCATCCAGCGCCGCCTCTGCGGTAGCGGCCACCTGAAGCAGTTCCCTTCCCTCGTCCGACCCACCCACGATGTCTTCCCAGATCGCCGACTCCTGTGATGGCCGGAGCAATTGAACCGGCTTGGCCGCCGTACCTGAATAGAGCCACTCCCGCCAGCATCGCTCCAGCCACGAACTGAACGGCAGAACTTCAGGCGCGATCCAGGTGACCAGGCCGCGAGCGATCTGTTCCCTATCGTAATTTTGCCGGAGTTCTCTGGCGAGACGAGCGGTTGCGGTGATGATCTGAGGGAACACACGGTCTACCGATTCCGGATTTGAAGGTTCCATTCTTAGGTCGTCCCGTGTATTTCTCTCAGATTTAGCTCCGCCGCCCCCAATTTGGCGAACAATCGCTTGCGGCACGTCAACACGAGGATCTGCACATTTTCACCAGCGCGCATCAGGATATCGAACATTCGCTCGATGCGCAGGTCATCGCTGAAAGCCAACGCATCATCGAGGATGACGGTTGCCGGACGGCCTTGTGTGAGTAATAGTTCGGCAAAAGCAAGGCGAGTGAGGATGGCGAGCTGTTCCTGCGTTCCGCCGCTGAGCCGATCGAATTCCTCTTTGGTTCCGTTGCGTTCAATGGTGCTGATACTGAGTTTATCGTCGAGCATTAAACTCGCACCTGGCAGCAACATCTTCAAGTAAGGTTCGACGCGGCTCACTATTGGCGCCAGGTAAAGTTCATTGGCCTCGCGTTCGGCCTCATGCAGGGTCTGCTGGAGTATTTGAAGAACACGGACTTCCTCTTCGTAACCTTTCACCGCCGCCTCAAGCCGGGATTGCTCGGCTCTTGCGACCTCAAGTGTCTCTTCGACCCCGGCGCCCTCATTGGCCTCGATCAATGCCGTTAGCCGTGTGATCTCAGTATTGAGCCGGCCAAGAGCATCGTGATGATTTTTCCCTGCAGCCTCAAGGCGTTTAATTCGGGCATCGATAGCGGCAACTGTCTCGCCCTGGTTACTCTCGATCGTCTTGAAAGCGGCCTGAGCCTCTTCGGCGCGTCGCGTAAGTTCCATGGCATGGGCCGCAAGCTGGTCGTCACTGAATTGAGCTCGCCCCGCTGTAATAGCAGACTGTTTCGTCTCCAGCATGCCCCTCAGCCCGGCCAGGCGTTGTTCGAGTTCATGCAACGTTGCGGTTGCCTGGGCCAGCATGCCCTTCGGTCCTTCCACCGCAGTCTCTGCCATCGTGATATCCGCGGCCAGTTGCTCGGCCCGCTCATGAGTTTCGCGGATTTCCTTCGCGATCTCGGCAGCCGTTGGCAGCGCTACAATGCCAAGTACTGCGAGGTCCGTTTTGAGTCTGCCCTGCAATTCCCTTACACGAGTCTGGCGGGCGTCCAGACCTGCGGCAAGCTTGGCCGCCGGCTCTTTGGGCGCAAGTGCTGTAATCTCACGGCGCACATCCGCGAGCTTCCGCTCGAACTCATTGCGCCGTGCGACGGCCTGGCGGGCGGCACTCAAGTTCTCGACACAGGCCTCCTCAAGCGCCGCCGTCAGTTCAAGTTCTGCCAGCCTAAGCCGCTTCAGCATCCCATCGCGGTCACGGATCTGTGGTTCGACGGCCATTTCGCCAACGCCTTCGATATCTATCCGGGTCTTCGCGACAACAGCACGAGAAGTAGCCGCAATATCAAGAGGCACACCATCCAGACGCACACGTCCCAATGCACCAGGTTCGATCGCTAGAGTCAGATTTGTCGCAACGGCATTGAGCGCTGCCTGGGCGCCGGAGATCTCCGTCTCAGCAGCCTCAATTCGTGACACGGCATCGTCTGTTGCTTTGATTTCCCCGATTGACTGGGAGAGCTGACCGGACTCCGCTTGCAGGTTCAATGCCCTTGCCAGCGTCGCTTCATGCCGCACGATCTCGGCCTGAAGGTCGACGGCGCTTCGGAGTCGCTCGAGGCGCCGGCTCTGCTCACCATTGGCACGTAACTTCTCGCGAAGGCCGGTAAGTGTTGTTTCGCAGGCCTCGACTTTGGACTTCGTTTCGTTCGTATCGGCCGTGGCTTCGCGGATCTCGCTCGTAAGTGCTTTGACCTTGGCTTCAATCGAATCCAGTTCGCGCACCAGGCCTGAGCGATCTTCCACGGCTTGCCGTTCACGTGCCGCTCGCTCGGCTGCGATCTTCGCTTCATTCCGAGCCGCATCGATCTCAATCGCTTTGGTGGCTGCCGCAGTGCGGCGGGTCCGTGTATCCTCCAGCTCCTGTCGATGGTCTTCCTCGCTCCAATCGGCCTGAAGCTCTTTGCGCTCGCGCTTCTGGCGCGCAAGTGAGTCCATGTACTCAAAGATTTCACGCCGCTTTTCTTCAAGCTGGTTAGCGCGAACGCCCACCTCTTCGAGCCGGTCCTTGGCGTCCTTGAACTTTCCACTTGGTCCCCTCGCGCTCAAGATTTCTCTCAGCGCCTGGTCCACCGCCAACGGAATCTTCCGGCCTCTCTCCCCGCCGGTAACGACCCCTACCTGCGCCTCAATACAACTCTGCAAGGTGCTGCGGCCCGCATCGTCAAGCTTGGGATCGCCAAACGAACTACCCTGACTTACCCAGAGCGTTCCCCAAATGCCATGCTCGCCTCCGCCCCGGCGGTTCGCGAATTCCAGAAGCCGCTGAAGCTCCGTCTCTGCCGCTTCGTCTTCGAATCGGCGATTATCGGAACTGGTCAGCAGCGCTTTCCCGGATTGAAAGGCGAAGCGCTTTCGAATGGTCCAGCGCGTGTCATCAAGATCGAAGGCAAGTTCGACCTCCGGCACCGTGCCGTTAACGAAGTGCCGGAAACTTCTTACCGTTTCGGTCTGTGACTTCGCCTTTTCGAAGATCACACCGTTGATCGCCGCCAGTATCGTCGACTTGCCGAGTTCGTTCTGGCCAACGAGAACGTTGACCCCATCGGTGATTCCATCCACGCCGAAAGTGCCCACGAACTTGCGAAAATTAGTGAGTTGGATCGAGCGGATCTTCATGAGCCTGCTGCCTGCTTCAGATGCTCAATGTACAACCGGCGCAAAGCCAGTGACGCGATGCGTGCCTGCTCTGGATCGGAGGGATTCGCTGCGATCGTCTTGAGCCGATCCGCCGCCACACGGACAAAGCCGGAGCGGTCAATATCGTCCATGTCCGTTTCCGTCGGCTCCAGAACCAGCTCCTCATCCTGCACTCGCGTGCCGCAGACAGCGGCCCCAACTCCATGGATGATCCTTTCCTCAAAGCTCTTGCGGCCGGCCAGCGACAACGTTCCCGAAACCTGAAGGTCGAGCACGACTCTGCTCAAGTCGGGTTCGAGCGCACGAAGCTCCGATTCCAGGAGATCAATCTGGGAGTCTTCGGTGAGCGTCTTTACGACCTGGCGCCAGCGGTACCGGCCCACTTCAACGGGCGTGACTGCAGGCGAAGCACGCACACCGGCGATATCGACGACGAGAGCAGTGCCACCGTTACACAGCGTCCCGCTGGAACCCGGCGGACGTTTGAACTGGTCCGGCTCTGGTGTACCGGAGTACCACACACGATCATTGATTTTGATCTGCCGGTGCCAATCGCCCATAGCGAGGTAGGCAAGCCCGGCGGTTTCCGCGCGAGCCGGGTTGATGTAGTTTGAAGCCTCGCCATCCGAGCCGAAACCCTGGATCGAGCCGTGCGCCATCCCGATTCGGATGGCTCCCTCCGGAGTGGCCTCTTTATCCATGTAGCCTGTGAGATCGTCTACGGTCGAGATATGGAAAAGTGGTGCAGGCAGAAGGAAAACAGGTGTTCCGTCGTCATCCATAATCTTCACGGCGCCCGGACTTGTGTGGAGCTTCACGTTTTCCGGTAGATTCGTCCGCAAGAGACGATCCCAGAGGCCGTTTTCACGCACGTGGTCATGATTGCCAGGCATCAGGTGCCATGTGATCCTGGGAAACTGGCGCATCCCCTCGATCGGCTTTGCGAGTGTCTGTGGGGAAAGTTGCTGCTTGTCGTAGATGTCGCCTGCCAACAACACAGCGGAAGCGCCGTGTTTGATCGCGAGTTCCCCAAGCTTCCGGACGGCTGCCTGCCGCGCATCCTGGAGCAGCGCGGCAACTTCAGGCTCGAAATACATGAACACTTTGCCGATCTGGAGATCGGAGGAGTGGATCAGTCGCATGTGCCGAACGGCCTTTCCTGCGGGGCTTCTCGCGTACAAACCAGGTCACCCCAACGCGGTCATGAGCTTACCAATATTAATGACACTGCGCACTGGCGAATGGCGATTGTAGTCGATTGCGGCAACCATGGTATGGATGTAAATATGCATGAATATATGGTAGCGTGGCTTCCGTGGACTTCGAATGGGACCCACGAAAGGATGAGATCAATCGGGTCCGGCATGGAGTTTCCTTCGCCGAAGCACAGTACGCCTTCGCTGATCCTCAAAGAGTCATTGCGAAGGATGTGGAGCATAGCAAGGTGCAAGAGGAGCGATTCTTTTGTTTCGCAAAAACAGCGCACGGGATATTGACAATTCGTTTCACTTATCGGGAAAGCAAGATTCGAATTTTTGGAGCGGGATATTGGAGAGAGGGCA
>CAMAWS010000044.1 GCA_945861845.1 Candidatus Sulfopaludibacter sp. SbA3
TACGGCAACTCGGGCTTCGGCACTTCGTGCATCGTTGCCCGCAACCTTGTGAATGCGAATCTGGGAACGCGTTATATCCAACTCACGCTGGGCGGCTGGGACCATCACCAGAACATCTACACACCGAACGCCGGTATTTACACCCCGGCACGGCAACTGGATGCGGGCCTCTCGAGCCTGATTGCCGACCTTGCCGCCATGCCGGGAGGTAATGGAGCAACTCGCCTGGACGAGACGCTCATCGTGGTGAAGGGCGAGTTCGGCAGAACCCTGGGTCAACTCACCGAACTGCAGGGCCGGGATCATCACCCCGTACACTCGGCGCTCTTTGCGGGTGGGGGAGTTCGAGGCGGACAAGTTCTCGGCGCAACAACAGCGGATGGTGAACACGTGGAAATCGGCGGCTGGTCCGAGGACAGGCCCATCAGCGCGGAAGATATTGCGGCAACGATCTACTCGGCCGTTGGAATCGATTACCGGTCGGTTCGCCGCGACGACCCCCTCGGGCGTGGGTTCGAGTACGTTCCTTCGGCAAACGCCTGGCCTGCGTATCCCGTTCGCGAGCTGTTTTAAACGGAGGGATGCGATTCCTACACCGTATTTCTGGCCGGTTTGCTTGAATGACGCGCCGAAGGCGCATCACCCGGGAAAACCGGTAAAAAGTCCGGGCTAAATACTTCGCGAAAAGGGAGGAGTCGTCCGCTACTTCGCTCCCGGAATTCACGTTTCCTCAAAGCCAACTACACAACAACTGAGACGAACGCGGTAGAACTTCTGGTCTCTGTATGCTACGCCGCCTCGCGATCCAGTTGGGGCAGGACTCGCCGCTGCACCCGAGGCGTGATCTTCCAGTGGCGCTCTCCGAGGAACTCCTTGATTTGCGCAACTCGCCCGATCAAATTCTTCATACCCGTGAAAAACACGATGGATGATACGGCGTAAAAGGGGAACCACCTGCTATTGCGGCGAATTGATGGACAGGCCACCGCCCACGACAGGGCTACCTGCAGTGGACCGGCCGAGAACGTGAACAGGCTGGTTAACACAAAAATCGGAATCGTCCAGTCCAGGTCGCGGTGGCTGAAAAACGTCCAGAAGATGAGGATCGGCAGGACCTGCAGGGAAAGCCACGGATACATTTCGTGCCAGCCCAGCAGGTAAATGACGCCCAGCTTCTGGCGCACAGTTAGCTTGCGGGACACAAGGGCCGGCCACAGGCGCTTCATGGAAACCTGGAACCAGCCTTGAGCCCAGCGCATCCGCTGATTCCACAAGGGCCGGAGTGTCACCGGGGCGAGTTCGCGTGAAATCAGCCACGGATCGGACATAATTCGAAACCCGCCTGTGAGGGCACGAATCGAAGAGTCAATGTCCTCGGTCAGCATGGAGCCACGAAGGCGGATCTGTTTCAGCACCTCGGTTCGCCAGTACCCATTGCTCCCACCAAAAATCCCGAAACCGTGGAGACGCGCGCGGCCGGGATGACTGACGCCGTAAATCGATTCAAACTCCACGGCAATCATCCGGCTTACCCAGGAATCGTCCCCGTTGCGAATGACGCACCGCCCCTGGACGATGTCCTGCCCACCGTGCAGCCATGCCCATGCACGCAGAAAACTGTTCGGATCCGGGTGGTGGTCCGCGTCAAAGATGCCCACGAACTCTCCAGTGATCATCGGCAGTACCGCATTGATGTTTTGCGCCTTGGAGACGCTGTTTCGGACGCGCACCGGACGGAAATGCGGATATCGGCGCGCCAGGCGGAACAATTCCGTTTCCACGTACAGAGGACCCGGCGCGTTGTAGGCAAGGATGATCTGGATGGGCGAAGGATATTCAATGCGAAGAAAAGCCTCAATTGTTTCCAGGATCGTTTCGGCTTCGTTCGGCAAATACGCGGCGATCACGGCCGTAGCCGTTGGATAAGAATCGAG
This sequence comes from Candidatus Sulfopaludibacter sp. SbA3, assembly GCA_945861845.1. GTDB lineage: Bacteria > Acidobacteriota > Terriglobia > 20CM-2-55-15 > 20CM-2-55-15 > CAMBFR01. The sequence goes on from CAMAWS010000044.1 coordinate 1,935, forward strand.
CGGCGGATCCACCGGGTCGATCCTCCGCAATCCCAGAAGACTCTCCACGCAAATCAAGGCCGCCGTCATGACCAGCGAAGCCACGACGAAAAGGTAAACCCAGTCCGTCACGTCCAGGCCCGCTCGCGCGAGCGCAATGTAGACCAGCAGCGGAATCGCGACTCCAGCTATGAGGGCAACTGCCACCTGCAACCCGAGCCCAAGGGAATATTTCGAATTGCCGCCTTCGAGCGCCGAGTCTTCAAAGCACACCGGAACCAGATCGCCGTGCGAGGCGGACAGTTCCGCTGCCGCTACCGCGCGCCGTTCCAGTTCTCCAGCCGCAACGCCCTCCGCCCTCGCCGTTAACCCTCCGCCCACGGTCATGACGACATTTCTGGACGGGCGGCTGGTCCTTGCCTCCAGTCGTCGTAACAATTTCTCCATTCGAGCAGCGGCGGAACCATGTTTTCGGTTCTTGATCAGCAACAACACCTGCCGGGAGTTTTCAACGCACGCTAAATCGCCGGACCTGAGGAACCGCCGGATCTCGGAAAGCACGGCATCCGCATCCCGGGCATCTGAGGCGGGCAGCAGTACGGAGCCGACGAAACCTTGCTGTGAGGCTGCGCCCGGCTCCGCCGTCGAGGTCGCGCGCGCGAATTCTCTTCGAGAAACGATGGCTCCCGGGAAAACACGGGTGGAGTGGAATACCGGTTGGAGCAGCATCACCAGTTGTACCGAAGACCGATGGTATTTGTGCTTCTGGCAAAACCTCCGCTTGAATTCTGCCGCGATGCAAAGCGTCCGAAAGCGGCGTCAATGGCGACGCGAGGCGTCGGATTCCAGGTGAGCTTTGCTGAAATACTGTGAATCGGCCGGCCATTCCGGTCCGACTCCTCTGCACCGGCCGAACCGTCCAACTCCCAGGAAAGGCGTTTGCCGAGTCGACCCCATCCATGTGCCGTCACTGACGCCGACCGGTAACCCATCGGACTGAAGTAAGAACGGCCCTCGCTCGTTGCGAATCCCATGGAAGTGAACCTGAAACCCACGTTCAGCTGCGGAACCCAGCGGGCCTTTTGCTGCACTTCGATCTGCATCCAATGCTGCGTGTTGCCGTCCGTGTGGGCCGCGTGGCGGAAACGGGCCGAGAGGACCGCACCTCCCGTGGGCTTGAAGTCCATCGAAAGGGATCCCGTTGTTGACGCGATTCTGTTGCGGAGGGATTCCTTGTTGTCGAACGTGGTCCGGGTCAAGCTGAGATCGAACCGGGACCGGTCTCCAGGTGTCGCGGTCCACCAGGCCGTGTAAACCGGAACCATCCGCGATTCGCCCTGCACCATTGCGATGCGCTCGACTGAAGTGCCGGCATGAATTTCATTCCACCCGTTGAAACGGTGCTGGATCATTCCCCCTTTCCGGTTCACCGTCATGCTGTCGCCGCGATCGCGATGGATATAGGAGAACAGGTCGAAGCTTGCGGTTGCGGAAGTCCTGCCGTCGTTCCACCGGAATATTTGATTAAGTCCGCGGTGGTCAATGCGCAAACCGTCTGATTGGACGGAGGTCTCCGATACCACGCGAAACTCCTGCCTGGTCCACAGGGAGATCTCATTGATGAGTTCTTCCGTTCGGGGTTCGCCGGACTCCTGGTCTCGAAGGCGCCTGAGAATGAGGAGCGCATCATCGGTCTGCCCGGTCCACGCGAGTGACTGCGCCAGGATTCTCCGGGCCTCAGCATCGTCCGGGTGCGCTTCCAGAAAAGATCGCAGTTCCCTCTGCGCCGACTTCTGGCGCCCCCGCCACGATTCGACGCGGCCAATATCGCGCGCAGACTCAATGTCGTCCGGATGCCGGGCAACGATCTGGCGGTACGCCGCAACCGCCGGTCCGTGCCTTCCCATCCACGACAGGACTCGTGCCCGGCCCCTCTGGGCATCCGAATCGTTGTCATCGCGTTTCAACAGCTCCTCATACTCCGCAAGGGCCGCGCGCAGTTGCTGGCTCCAGGACAGCGCAAGGGCCAGTCCCCGGCGGGCGGACAATTCTTCAGTAACGGAAAGGGTCTTGTCCGAGAGAAGCTCTCGATACATGACGGCAGCCTGGGTGGCCTGGCCGGAATAGCACAACTGGTCCGCCCACTCGCGAAGCAACTCGCGACGGCGTTCGGGATAACGGGAGATGACCTGGCCGAAAAGCCTCGCAGATTCGGCGTTCCTGTCTGCGCGGGCGTCTTCGCGCGCAGAGGCAATCGTGAATTCGACGCTATCATCGCCTGCAACAACGTCCTGCGCCCGGAATGGCGTTGCTGAAGCCCCAACGGCAAGCAGCGAAAACAGGATGAGCGCGAAGATGTGCATGGCGTTACGCCGCCTTCCGGGCAGACACGGACCGGGTTGCGAACCGGCGGGCCATGGCGGAGGCTGCATGGAGGGACTCAAAGGTCCCGGCGTCAACCCAGTCTCCGTCGAGCATGCTGTAATTCAGGCGGCCTTCAACCATGTACGTCCGATTGAGATCCGTCACTTCCAGCTCCCCACGCGCCGAGGGCTCCAGCGTGCGAATCCGGTCAAACACGGAACTGTCGTAAAGGTAGAACCCGGTCACGGCCAGGTTGGATTTCGGGTTTCCGGGTTTTTCCTCGAGTGAAACCACGCGCTCGCCCCGGACAACGGCAACGCCAAAACGCTGCGGGTCCGGAACCGCGCTCAGGAAAATGCGCGCGCCCCGGGGATCCTGCGAGAACTGACTGACGGATGCGGCCATGCCGTTGCCGAAAAACAGGTTGTCGCCCAGCGCCAGAAACACGGGTTCATCGGCGGCAAACTCTTCGGCAAGCTGAAGCCCGTGGGCGATTCCTCCAGCCTTTTCCTGCACGGCGAAATACACGCGGCGCAAACCGAACTGCGAACCGTTTCCAAGGAGGTGGATCATTTGCCCTGCCGCCGAACCACCCGTAATTACGAGGACGTCATTTACTCCGGAAGCCGCCATGGCCTCCATTGAGTAATGGATCATTGGCCGGTCATATACCGGCAGTGCACACTTGTTGGTGATATCGGTGAGGGGCCTCAACCGAGTTCCATTTCCTCCCGCCAGGATCACACCCTTCATTGCTTCTCCTTTTGAAAAACCAAAATCCGGACGCGGCGTTATACGCACCGGGACTGCCAAACCACCGTGGATGTGTGAACAACGTTGTCTTCTTGGGTTTGCAATGATCCGGGCTGGAATTGGACCGGACCGAACAACCAGGCTTCAAGACAGAATGTGTTCTGTTCTGAGACAGCGCTCTTCCCTGGTGTTCCGATCTGAGTAACCTGCCCTTGCCACGCCGATCTCGCATGACCGCCAATCGCTTGAAAACACGCGGCACCTGGCGTTGCGGGCGTTTGGCCACAGGCTTGCCATTACGGAGCCGAGATTGAAAAGCTTCGGAGGAAAAAGAAATGACGACAGTGAATGATTCAGAACTGATCCTGGTCCTTGGCGCGACGAAACTGGATTTCTCGACAGTGCGGCAGATGCGGAAGCAACTGCTCAGCGTCGTGCGCCACCAGAACAGCGTGCGGCTGGACCTGCGAAACGTGGAAGTGATCGACAGCGCGGGGGCCGGCCTCCTTCTTCAGATACACCGCGTGGTCGCCAGCCAGCATGGAGTCCTTCGCCTCCATGGAGTGCGAGCCGGCGTCTACCAACTGCTGGAACTGCTCCGGTTGAATCACATTTTCGAAACGCACTCGGTTCCAGTCGAGCCGGCGGCATTAGCGATTGCAGCGTAATTCGAGGAAATGAGTGTGATGCGACTTGGACATGCGGCCCCAATACATCCGTTCTGGGCGAGCAGTGTGCGGCGAACCCTGGCCTGCTCCCTGCGGCTGGTGCTGTGGAACTGGAGTACGCGCGGACCGGACAGGATAAAGAGGTTGATCGACGTGACAGCCTCATCCGTTGCTTTCCTGTTGGCCGCACCGCTTTTCCTGGCGGTTGCCGCCATGGTCAAGATCGAGGATGGAGGCCCCGTACTCCACTGGCAGAAACGCGTTGGCCGCTACGGCCGGGTATTCGCGTTCCCGAAATTCCGATCAATGTACGTGGATGCGGAGCGGCGGCTCGCCGAAATTGCGCACCAGAACCAGCACGGCTCCGGGATTACGTTCAAGATGAAGAACGATCCCCGCGTCACGCGCGTCGGACGAGTGATTCGCCGCTTCAGCGTCGACGAAATGCCGCAACTGTGGTGCGTCCTGAAAGGCGATATGACCCTGGTGGGTCCGCGTCCTGCACTCCCTGTCGAAGTGGACCGCTACACCGTCGAAGACCGGCGCCGTCTTGAGGCGATTCCCGGCCTCACCTGCACCTGGCAGGTTGGCGGACGCTCCGACATCCCGTTTCCGCAGCAATGCCGCATGGACATTGACTACATCGAAGGACGCAGCCTCCTCCAGGACCTGCGTCTCATCCTGGCAACCGTTCCGGCAATCCTGACTGGCCGCGGAGCTTATTGAAACCTATGTTGTGGTGCATTGAACGCCCCCGGTACTCCCTGATGATCCGCCGAATCCACCGCGTCCGGCAGTTCCTGGCAATCGACTTCGCCGAACTGGCGGACCGAACGATCGCCGGGCTGCTCCTCGCTGCGGCGTCGCCCTTCCTGCTCATCAGCGCGGCACTAGGCGCACGCTTCATCACAACGGTTAGGATTGGCGCGGGCGGGCGCACTTTCCGCGACAGGCAACTCGTGTGGAAAAATAACCGCCCGGTTCGGGGGCTGGCATCCGTGCCGCGCCTTTGGAACATTCTTCTCGGGCGGCTGTCGTTTGTTGGACCGCGCGTCCGGCGACCAGAGGAAGTGAATCTCCGGAACGAGTCCGACCGGCAGCGCCTTAGCCTGTCTCCGGGAATCGTCTGCCACTGGTGGGTCCGCCAGCGCACGACCGTCGACTATGGCACCGAGGCCGAAACAGACATGGAGTACGTGAATTCCCGCTCCTTTCGGACCAACGTGGGAATCGCATGCCGCGCAGCAGTGGCGTTTTGCTTCGGCTCAAAGACGGCCGCGCCCGGCGCAACGGCCACCATACTCGGCATGCCGATCGATAATCTGACTCTCGACGAAGCCGTGGATCGCATTGTGAAACCACGGGGCCGGAAGCCCCTGCAGGTCTCGTTCATTAACGTGGACTGTTTCAACAAGGCGGCCCTTGATCCCGAGTATCGCGAAATCCTCCAGTCCTCCGGACTCCGCCTCGGCGACGGTATCGGGTTGCGCATCGCCGGCAGGATTCTTAAGTGCCAACTCCGTCAGAACGTCAACGGCACGGACCTCTTCCCGCGCCTTTGCGCACGGATGGAAACTGAAAGGCTCCGCATATTCCTGCTTGGCGGACGCCCGGGCGTGGCAGAGGATGTCGCAACCTGGATAAAGTCCAGGTACCCGCGTCTCCAGCTCGCGGGACTGCAGAATGGATATTTCGAAGCAGCCGATGAACCCGCGATCGTCGAAGCCATCAACGAGTCCGACGCGGACATCCTGCTGGCGGCATTCGGCGCGCCCGCACAGGAAAAATTTATTCGCCGGAACCAGGATCGGCTGAAAGTGGCTGCGGCACTGGGTGTCGGCGGCCTGTTCGATTTCTACTCCGGCCGCATACCCCGCGCTCCGCAGTGGATGCGCGACATCGGAATGGAGTGGATCTACCGCCTCTACCAGGAACCGGGACGCATGTGGAAGCGCTACCTGGTCGGAAACGCCGCATTCCTTGCCCGGATTATCTGGTCCCGAACAGCCGGCCAATCCAGTCACAAACCTCAATCCTATCCAGGAGCATTCTCAGCATGAAAGTCATTCTGAACGCAACGGCATGCGTTGAAGCGCAAAGCCAGACTTCCCAGGAACTTCCCTCGTCCATGCTACCCATCGTCGATCGGCCAATACTGCAGCACGCCATCGAGTTGTTGATCGACAGGGGCGCCGATTCCTTCCTGTTGGTGGTCGATCAAGGAAGCCAGGCCATTCGGGATTATTTCGGCGATGGCGGCCGCTGGGGAGTGGGGATTCGCTATGTTGAGCGGAATAGCGCTGAAGCCTGCTGGCAACAGCTTGAATTCGCCGCTGACGACTGGGCGCTGATCGGACAAGCAGGCCTTCTGCCCAACCTGCCATGGCCCTCGCTGCCCGCACCGAGCGCGGACGGCCGTGCGACCATTGCGGTCGAGGAGAGCCGATCCGTAATCCGCTGGACCGGATGGGCAATGATCAGCGGTACGGACATGAGAACGATTCTCAACAACTGGCTCGATTTTTCAGCCGAAGCGGGATCGTTGCCGTTTCGTTTGTCTTCGGCCCGAAGGATCCTGGCGGACGGCCCGGTTCTATGCACGAACTCACTGCGCGCACTCATCGAAGCCAAGCCTTTGGACCGTATGCTCCTGCAATACCCTGAGGAGTTTCGCCTGCACACCCATCGCCAGCTCTCCAATCTCATCCAGAAAAAGAGTTCCCCTATCGGCCTCTTCAAACCTGCCAATCCGTCGATTGAGGGCGCCGGTAAACGCGCCCTTTTCATGGCCAAACAATTCCGATTCCAGGAGGTTTTCCGGAATTGCCGCCGTATTGACAGCGACGCAAGGTCCGCGCGATCGGCTGCTGCACTGATGAATAGCCTTGGCGACCAGCTCCTTTCCTGTTCCGCTCTCCCCGTGAATCAGGACGGTAACATCACTGACGGCAAGGCGGTCCAACTGCCGGAAGACGGCCTTCATCGCGGGCGACGACCCGACGATTCCCGGATAACCCCGGCCCTCCGCTTCCCTCTCGAGCTGGGAAACCCGCATCGAAAGGCGCCCGTGCTCCACCGCGTTGCCAAGCGTCGTCAGCAGTTTCGTTTGATCGAGCGGCTTGGTGAGGTAGTCCCGAGCACCAAGTTTCATGGCGCGGACAGCCGTCTCCGCGCTTTCATCGGCGGTGAGGACAATCACCGGCAACATCTGGTGGTGCTCGCGGATGCGCTCCAGCGTTTCGAGACCGGACATGCCAGGCATGTTCAGGTCGAGGCAGACCGCCGCCGGCAGTTCCTCAAGCAGGGCCTCAAGACAGCCTTCTCCGCTGGGAAGCGGAAAGACGTCGTAGCCGGCCTTCTGAAGCCAACGCTCCACGAGCAGGCGAACCGATTCGTCATCGTCGACCAGATATATAAGGTTGTTTAGATCGGCCATATCCCCGTTATTGTGGCATCGAGTGCCGGACTCGGCAATGATTACACCCCGCCCTTTCATTGGTGATGGATGCACGCCCCCTGCCCGAACGGTGGACACCTATCTCGTTGAATCGGTTTATGCCCGCCTGTTTGAGCTTCGGTCCGGGCATGAAATTCTCGTTCTAGTGTTCCGATTCGTGCTGTTTCAATTCGGAACAACAGGTATTGGCGTCGATGCGAAAGATCGGGAAGAATCGGATTACAGCCGGGCGCAGGCAGCAAGCGAAGGGTAGCTGATCCGGATTCGCGGCGATACCTCGGGTGCTTTTCCAAGAGGGCCGTGAGGTCCTCCCAGGTCAGCCAGCTCCGCTTATGGGTCTGGTTGTTGGTCCGAGTCCCCAGGCAGGTCTTACGGGTCTTCACCTCGGCGGGACCATTCCGGACGACTACTCCAGCCCGGATTTTCTTTCGCGGTTACCCTTCGCGCCAGGGTGCGTTCTTCCCCTCTGTCTGCTTAACTCTAAGGCGGTGATCTTTTCATCTCACAAGCTCCCTTCACGCTTTGCTTGGCGCACGATAGCTATTTCAAGCGAACTGGGCCGTGTATGGATGTTGCACAATTACGCATGACGGCAACTCGACAATCGCACAAGGGGCCGACAGGCCCGGACGGGACGCGGCGATCTCGATCCTATCGTCGAATCGAAGATCCCGCCTGACATCCTTGAGATTCAGAAGTTGAATTCCGCATTTACACGGATCACGTTTTCCCGAATTAGTCTGCTGCCCGGGCGCGGATGCCGTGAATGGCGGCATGAGCGTCCATCAAACGGCGCCGTTGCGGGGCGCTGATCCGCGTGGTCAGCGGTCCGTCTTGGGTCGCTTCCGGATTGGCGATCCCGGCGCCGGGACAGGCGCCGGAAGAATATTGATGCCCTTGAGTGCGAAATGCTCCGCCGCATTCAGCAGATGCTGGTCGTTGGAATAGATTTCATGGAGTTGGTTTTCCGAAGCACAGGCAAGATGTAGCGCATCCCCTGCGCGAACAAAGACGGAGTGAGGGAGTATTCGGTATGCCTCCCTTACGCGCGAGATCACGGCTGGTGATAGCGGTAACCATCGGTAAGCATCATTGTCACAATCCAGTTCGAACTGATCCAATACTTGCCTGAATCCTGTCAGCGTGAACGCGCCTTCGCGAAGCTTACGATGGAGCGCGGCCACGACTTCGGCATGCCCGTGCAGACCGCAAGCCACCGGAGCCTGAGCGGCCAATGCACGAACGTTCTCCCAACCCTGGTCCTCGACGTAGAGGCGGAGGATGTAGCTGACGTCGAGATAGTTCATTCGACGGGGCGGTCGCGATCGTCAGACACGATGCGCGTGCTGTCCGTTCCGCCCCGGAGATTCCCGCTCTTCATCAGCTTTCGGAAGGCGGGTGTCAGTTTGCGCCTTGCAAAATACGGAACCTTGGTCGCTTCCTGTTGCGGGACGATCTTAGCGACGGTCTTGCCGCGATCCGTCACGTAGATTTCACCATCTTCCGAGGCTTGCCTGACGTATTCCCCGGTTTTTTCGTGCAGCTGGCGAATCGAAATCGTTTTCATGTGTCACATGGTGACACCACATGGTTGCGGCGTCAAGGACTGGTGACTCGATGGCTAGACTCGTCAGGCCATCCTCAAAACTGTCGCTGCAGCGATGAATGACTTCATCGATCTATGGGAATGTACGGTCGGAAGCAGTGGCAATGCCGGAGATTTTGATCCCATCCGGTTTTTTTCTCGGGTAGGATGAGCAGCACCTTTATGAAGCGCGCATATCTCATAGCCGGTTCCGTTATCGCCGCCGTCCTTTTTGTGCTGCCCGGACTCGCTGAGATTGAACCCGAGACGGCGCCAGAGTTCTATTTCACGCGTCTCGTATATGGCAATGGGTTTGGTCCCGCCCGCACCCCACGCCTGGATTTTCGATGCGCGGACCTGGAAGCCGGCGAGGGCGGTACGCGGTTTGGCGGCGGATGGGGCACCGATTTTCCCGCGGCGGACTGTAAATTCATGTGGGGCATCCAGCGCCTGAGCAATATTCGGGTCTATGACAAGAGTCCTCACCTGGTTACCGCACTTGACCCGAAGCTTTTCAGCTATCCCTACTTGTACATTGTTTCGCCCCATCGCATGAACCTGGCCAGGGCGGAGGCAGCGCAGTTGCGGGAGTACCTGTTGCGCGGCGGCTTTCTGCACTTGGATGATTTTTGGGGACTCGAGCAGCGCAGGGCCGTCGAAGAAGAGATGGGCAAGATCTTTCCCGATCGCCGAATGGTCAAACTGAGCCTGGATCATGAGGTCTTTCACACGTTCTTCGATATCGAGACCGTGATGCAGATTCCAAACGTCAGGAACGGGTGTAGCGGAAGGCAGACATGGGAACAGAGGAGCGAAATCGACCCGATGATTTTCGGGATCTCCGACGACGTTGGACGCCTCATGGTCCTGGTTACCTATAACTCAGATCTTGGAGACGCGTGGGAGTGGATGGATCTTAAGTGTTATCCGCAGGAATATTCCGGCCAGGCATACCGGATGGGCCTCAATTTCATGATCTACGCAATGTCCCATTGACGGACGGGACGAACTCCGCCGCTTTCCGCCCCGTGAACATCAGCCGTTTCTCGGTTCCGTCATAAATGCAGGCGCTTTAAAACAATCCGGACTGCGGTGGACGGTACGGAATTCCCAGGTGTTCGTACGCAAGCCTGGTGGCGATGCGGCCGCGAGGGGTGCGTTGCAGGAAACCGATCTGCAGCAGGTATGGCTCGTACATGTCTTCGATGGCGTCGACTTCTTCGCTGAGCACCGCCGCAATGGTGTTCACTCCGACGGGACCCCCATCGAACCGTTCGATAATCGCTCGCAGCAGCTTGCGATCCATTTCGTCGAATCCATGCTCATCCACGTCGAGCAGCTTCAGCGCGTCAAGCGCAATGCCCGTTGTAATCTCGCCGGTTCCCTTCACCTGCGCGAAGTCTCGAATACGCTTCAGCATCCGGTTTGCAACACGCGGCGTGCCCCGGCATCTCATGGCGATTTCGCGGCAACCGTCCGGCGTGATCGGCGCGTTCAGGATTTCCGCCGACCGTCGAATGATGAACTCGATCTCATCGACGGTGTAAAAGTCCAACCGGTGCACCAGTCCAAAACGCGATCGAA
>CAMAWS010000045.1 GCA_945861845.1 Candidatus Sulfopaludibacter sp. SbA3
AACGTTGACGGGCCCACTCGAGAACACGCGTGCAAAACCCGAAGTGAGCGTGCCCTTGTTGTGGAGATTGAACGTGGCGGATCCCGACGGCGGAATCATGAACGCGCTCACGGGATCAGCGAGGCTCTCCGGCATTGCAGAGCCGTTGCCCTGAAAACTGTTCACAGTTCCCTGAACCGAACTGGTAGCCGACGGATTCCTGACTGTAATCGACGTGATCCAGTCGCCGCCACCCGCAGTCTGAGCAACCGTGTTCACCACCGGCAACAACTGCGAACGAATGAGACCGCCCGGTGAAACCGCCGTGTGCATGTTCACGTAAGCGCCTTCCGGATTGCTGATCAGCGTGTTGAGCGTTGCAAGTCCCGTGGCGCTCGTCGAGTCCACGGTAACAGTTCGATACACGTTGCCGGATCCTGTCGTGCTCTCCACGGCGTTCGCGCCTGCGGCAATCCCGGTATTGATGGTCACGCCTGCGTTGATGCCCGCCGATCCGGGATGGTGAATATGCAACCCGGTTATCGTCATGGCCTCGTTGTTAGCGTAATTGATGTCGAATATAACGGTGGCGCCGTTGATCGCGCCGTTCGTGTCTCGGTTGATGCGGGCCGTAAGCCATCCGGTTCCCGAAGCGCTCGAGGCCACCGGAGGCACTTCGTTCCCCGTGGTCATGTTTGTCTTGAAGTGATACGTCTCGCGCGCAAGTTGTGAGCGGACGTAACCGGCCGTGTTCGTCGTTGTGTGTAGATTCACGTAGTAGGCTTCGGCATTGTCGACGAGCCCCCTAAGCGAGTCCAGGGCCACGGCGTTCGCCGACGTGATGTCGACAACTCGGCCGATATAGCCGATTCCGTCATTGTCGGATACGGAATTGGTGGCGCTGATCCCGCTATCGATAACGACGCCACCGTTGGCGCCCAGCTTGCCATTGTGAATGTGCATGCCCGTGAACTGGAAGGCTCCGGAACCCAGGCTGTACCAGACATTGAAACCGACGGCGCCACTGACCACGTTTCCGGTCGTGTCGCGATCGACTCGCACATACGTGAGCGATTCCGCATTGCCCGTGGCGCCCACCGCCGGCACTTCCTCGCCTCCGGTCATCAGGTTGTAGAACACCAGTCCGTTCCGATTGAGCTGCCCTCGAATAGCTCCTCCGGCATTAACCGTTGTGTGGAGATTGATGTAGAACTGCGTTGGATCCGCCATGATGCCGGTCAATGCGGCAAGACCCGTCGTATTCGTGCTGTCGATTTCGGCGATTCGGAAGATGTTGCCCGTGCCGCTCGGAATCGTCACGGATCGAGTTGTTCCGTTCAGGCTGCTATCGATCACGACAGGCCCGTTCACGCCCGCTGCTCCGTTGTGGAGGTGCAACCCGGTAAATGTCGTATTGCCCGGAAATCGGAAGTCCACGTCGAAGGTGACAGTACCGGAGGTGATGTTTCCCGTCGCGGGATCGCGGTTCACTTCCACCTCCACGAGCGCGGCGCCGATCGCATCCAGGCTCGTGAGCGCCGGATTCTCAGAAAGCGGGCTCATGATCGGACGAAACGACACTTTGTTCGCCATCATTTGTCCGCGCATGTATCCGCCAGGATTGACCGTTGTGTGGATGTTGACGTAATAGTTTTCAGGAGTCGCCAGGACCCCGGTTACCCAGCGCAAACCGGCCGTATCGGTTGCTGCGTAGTTTACCGTCCTCGAAATCCGGCCGGATCCCGCCTCCACCACGACGGGGTTCGTTCCCGAAATGCCCGTATTGATAACGACCGGTCCGTTCACCCCAACCACTCCGTTATGAATATGCAGTCCCGTAAATGTCTGTGCCGTGGAGACGGTGTAGTCGATATCGAATACGACGGTCGCCGCATTCACATTGCCGCGCGCATCGCGAGTCACGCGCATGGTAATCGTTCCCATGCTGTTGTCTGAAGACGCAATGGGCGGGTTTTCATTCTGCGGAATCATTCGAGTGCGAAAAACAGCGGTGTCCTGGGTGTCGGCGAATAAGCCAGGCGCTGCAAGCAGGGTGAGCAGTAGAGCAACGCAGACTGTCCTCATGAATTTCCTCCCGTGTCTGCCGCGGCAACCTGCGGCACGACGAGTAATGCTTTTCGAGTTTTCAGCTTGATCTTCTCTTGGGGGGTGGGCGGAACGTACGTAGTTTAATGGCTCAGCCTCAAGATGCAATCTTTAAATCGACTCCCGGTGGTAGACTTTATCGACTCCATGAACACACGAACTCTTCTCCTCTCGTTATTAGGATTACTGGCGCTTTCCGCGTGCAGTTCACCCCCGGCAGGGCCTCCCGGAGGCATGACCTTTCCGCCGACGCCTGTGCGGATTGCGCAGGCCGCGGAAGAGTCCGTCCCTGTCGAACTGAAGGCAGTTGGTACCGTGGAACCCCAGGCCTCGGTCGAAGTGAAGTCCCAGGTGGCAGGACAGCTTCTGAGCGTGCGCTTCACGGAAGGCGCAAACGTCCGCGAGGGCGACCTGCTGTTCGAGATTGATTCCAAGCCTTATCGCGATGCGCTCCGGCGGGCGCAAGCGGACGTTACCAGGGACCAGGCGCAACTGCGGCAAGCGGAAGCTCGCCTCGCTCGAGACCAGGCCCAACTGAAGAATGCGCAGGCGGATGCCGAACGATTCCTTCAGCTCGCCGCACAGGGATTGGCGCCACGCATGCAGGAAGCCCAAATACGGACTGCGGCAGAAGTGGCCGTGCAAGCGGTTCGCGCCGATGAAGCGGAAATCGAAAGTATTCGCGCCGCGCTTGAGAGTTCTCGCTCCACCGTAGACCGCGCCCAACTCGAACTCAGTTACTGCGAAATCCATTCGCCCATCTCCGGCCGGGCAGGCAACGTGCTGGTTCACCCGGGAAACCTGGTGAAAGCAAATGGCGACGGTCCGCTGGTTGTCATCAATCAGATCAGTCCGATCTTTGCGACTTTCGGCGTGCCGGAGCGATACCTCGCTACAATCGCCCAGAAAAGCTCGGGCCGGAAACTCGCCGTCAAGGCGTCCATTGAGTCCTTTGGCTCCACGGACAAAGCATCCGGTCAAGGTTCAACCGGAACGCTCAGCGTGATCGATAACACGGTGGCTCCAAACACCGGGACCATTCGCCTGAAGGCGGTTTTCAATAACGCCGATGCGCAGCTCTGGCCTGGGCAATTCGTCAACATCGTCCTGACGCTCGACCGGCGGACAGCTATCGTGGTTCCTGCGGAGTCCGTGCAGGCCGGCCAACAGGGTTCATTTGTATATGTCGTGAAGCCCGATCAGACGGTCGAACCGCGTCCTGTAACCACCGGACAGACATACTCGGGCAAGGTCATCATTGAAAGCGGCATCGCCATCGGTGAAACCGTGGTTACGGATGGGCAGTCACGCCTGTTCCCCGGCGCAAAGATTCAGCCGCAGGGCCAGCAGGGCCAGCAGGGCAGCTAGTCATGCATTTCTCGCGCATCTTCATCGAACGCCCCGTCATGACGACACTGGTCACGTTCGCGATCCTGCTTTTCGGCATCGTGGCGTTCCGCGTGTTGCCGATTGCCGCGTTGCCGAGCATCGACTATCCAACAATACAGGTGCAGGCGTTCCAGCCCGGCGCCAGTCCTGAGACAATGGCTTCGTCGATTGCGACGCCGCTCGAGCGGGTGTTTTCCACGATCGCAGGCGTGCAGTCGATGAGTTCCTCGAACAACCAGGGAGCGACCACGATCACGATTCAATTCGGCCTGGATCGCGATATCGACGCCGCCGCGCAGGATGTTCAGGCCGCCATTGCCCAGGCCCAGCTGCCGCCAATGCCCCGCCCGCCTTCGTATGTAAAGTCGAATCCATCCGAATTTCCGATCCTCTTTTTCTCGCTGAGTTCGGACACCCTGCCGATGTCCACCGTTAACGAGTACGCGGAAACGATGCTGGCCCAGCGGATGTCCACCGTCAGCGGTGTATCCCGCGTGCAGATCTTCGGCCCGCAGAAATACGCCGTCCGCATAGAAGCCGATCCTGACCTGCTCCTGGCGCACAATGTCGGCATCGACGAGGTACAGCGCGCCGTGCAGCAGGCCAACGTGAACCTGCCCACGGGAAAACTCTATGGGGACAGGCAGGCATTCACGGTCCAGTCCACCGGCCAGTTGACGACCGCTGCGGCGTATCGGCCGCTGATTGTGGAATGGCGCAACGGAGTGCCGCTGCGGCTGGAACAGCTGGCCAACGTCATCGACAGCGTCGAGGACGACAAGACCATCGCATGGTTTAACGGCGAACGCGCCATGTTCCTGGCAGTGTCCCGGCAGCCGGGCACGAACACAGTCGCAATCGTCGATCGGGTCCGCGCACTGATGCCCGAACTGCAGGCGGCTCTGCCGCCAAGCGTCAAGCTTGTCGTTGCCTTTGACGGTTCGGAGACCGTTCGCGGATCGATTGGCGATGTCGAGTTCACCCTCATGCTGACGATCGCACTGGTTGTCATGGTCATCTTCGTGTTCCTGCGTAACCTGTCGTCGACGCTGATTCCGGGATCGGCCGTCGTGCTGTCCATCATCGGCACATTCGCCATGATGTACATGTTCGACTACAGCCTGAACACGCTGTCGCTGATGGCGCTCACGCTGTCTGTGGGCTTCGTTGTGGACGACGCGATCGTCATGCTCGAAAACATCGTCCGGTACATGGAGATGGGCAAGGGCCGGTACGAAGCGGCCATGCTGGCCTCAAAGGAAATCGGATTCACGATCGTGTCGATGACCGTGTCGCTGGTGGCGGTATTCATCCCTGTACTCTTCATGAGGGGAATGGTCGGCCGCGTCCTGCATGAATTTTCCGTCACGATCATTGTCGCCATCCTGATCTCCGGATTCGTCTCGCTGACGTTTACGCCGATGCTCGGCAGCCGGTTCCTGCCGCCTCACAACCGCAGGCATGGAAGGCTGTATCGGGCTCTTGAGCATGGCTTCGACATGCTCGCCTCCGCTTACGACTACACGCTCCGGAAGACAATGCATCACCGGATCGTAACTATGACCGTGGCAGCCGCGATGCTCGTGGGTACGGTGTATCTTTTCATGACGATGCCCACGGGTTTCATTCCGAGCCAGGACCAGGGATTTCTTTTCGGCGTCACGATGGCCGGGCAGGACGTGTCGTTCGAATCGATGGCGGAGAAACAGAAGGCTGTCTCGGATATTGTTCAGGCAGACCCGAACGTCGAAAACGCGATCACATTCGCCGGACAGAGTAATTCGTCGTTTCTATTTTCGAAACTGAAGCCGCGCGGCGAGCGCGCGCTTTCGGTCGATGAAACCATCGGGGCGTTGCGTCCGAAACTCGGCGCGGTCCCGGGAATGATGACGTTTCTCCAGAACCCGCCCCCGATCACCATCAACGGCCAGTTCACCAGCAGCATCTACCAGATGGTCGTCCAGAGCGTAAACCTCCAGGAAATTTACACGTGGGTGCCGCAGCTCGCCGGCAAGATCCGGACGCTTCCTGGATTCCTGGATGTGAACAGCGACGTACAGGTAGCCAGCCCGCAGGTCACCGTGGATATCGACCGCGACCGGGCTTTCGCGCTTGGCGTAACGCCCCAGCAGATTCAGGACGCACTGTATACGTCGTATGGCGATCGGCAGATATCCAGTATCTATGCGCCTGCGAACCAATATTCCGTGATTCTTGAAGTCAAGCCGGAGTATCAGAACACCCCGGATGCACTGTCGCGGATTACCATCCGGTCCTCAACCGGCGCGCTCATACCTCTCGAACAGATCACTACAACGAGGCGGACTGTCGGCCCGCTCAGCGTGAATCATTTCGGACAGCTTCCCGCCGCGACGATTTCGTTCAACCTGCAGCCCGGGGTCTCATTGGGTGACGCCGCTGCTACTGTTGAGCAGGTTGTCCGGGACCTGCGGATTCCGGCCAGCGTGACGACGAGCTTTCAAGGAACGGTCAAGGAGTTCCAGGAGTCGTTTCAGGGAATGACCATCCTGCTGATCGTGGCCATTCTTGTGATTTACATCGTCCTCGGGGTTCTGTACGAAAGCTTCATTCATCCGATCACGATTCTGTCAGGCCTTCCGTCCGCAGTATTCGGCGCGCTGCTCACGTTGACCCTGTTCGGAAAACAGCTCGACCTGTACGCGTTTGTAGGACTGATCATGCTTTTCGGAGTGGTGAAGAAAAACGCAATCATGATGATCGACTTCGCCCTCGAAGCGCAGCGCGGAGGCAAGAGTGCCGAAGAAGCGATATACCAGGGCTGCATCCTGCGATTCCGCCCCATCATGATGACCACAATGGCTGCCCTGCTCGGGACGCTGCCCATCGCCCTTGGCTATGGCGAGGGCGCCGATGCGCGCCAACCACTGGGACTGGCCGTGGTGGGAGGCCTCATGGTTTCGCAGTTCCTGACCCTCTATATCACCCCAGTGTTTTACCTCTATATGGAGCGCCTTCGGACGTGGCGCGCCAAACCGGCAACCGGGATGGAACGAGTCAGCGCGTAATCATGAAACCTCTGGGCCAGTACATCGAAGAGACCGGAATGAGCCTCGATCAGCTCGTCACAGCTTCAGGACTGGAGACCAAACTGGTTAAGGCCATTGTGGAGGGCAACTACACCCCCAGTCCGTCCGAGCGTCAACGGCTCGCCGCGGCTATCGGCGTTTCGATCGACGACATCGCATGGGGACACGCGGTCCCGGTCGACCACATCCGCGGCAACGGCCCCCAATCCGGACGCTCAACTTAATACGCCTCAGTTCATCCTGTCAGGTCGGACCGTTTGCGGCCCGGAGAGTCCACGTAGCGCCCTCCTTACAGGACGTACGGAACCACTACGAATCGGTGGCGCTTCGGGGGGAAGTCACCAACATCGCGCGTTGCCAACTTCAGTTTGTGGTGCTTTGCAATCGCCGCCTGAAAGGCATCTGGCATCTTCCAGCGGTATCGTCTACGTAACGTCGCGGCCAGATCGGCTATGGTGCGGTCAATGATCAGCGTCGGAAAGCAATCGAGCAGCGTGCGCGCAAGTTTCCTGTCCTTGCCCTCAAAACCAGCAAGGACTTCGGCGCGGGTGATGACTGAGATTGCAAGACGTCCCTGCGTCTGCGAGAGGTACTCGGTCGCAGATGTTATTCCGTTAAAATGGTCGATGAGAATCACAGAATCAGCCAGAATCTTCAGGCCTGTCTCTGCCATTGTTCCCTTATGCGGCGCTGATACGCCAAGGCATCGCCTGCCTTCCACATTCCACTGGTCCGCTTCAGCAACTCATCCATCGAGGGAGACCCGCCGCTCTTCTCATCGCGATATCTTTGAACCGCAGTGCGTATGAGTTCAGCCATGGATAGTTTCTCTTCCCTGGCGCGGCGGTCCAGCCAGTCTTTGCTTTCCTGATCGAGACTTATCACGGTACGGATCATGGTTGCATCCTTCCGATATCAGTTTAGCCGCAGTGATATCACCTGGCAATGACTGATCCTGAGACTGATCCTGAGACTCGGAAGTGCGTCAGGTTCGGCATCTCTTAAGAGTTTCTGAAGTTTTAGTCAGATTCCGCACTGGCCGCTGGATGTGCTCTATATTTTCAACGACCAACAGCCAGGGGGAATGAATGCACTTCAGAGAGTTGCTGCCGCTCAGTGTTTTCCTTGTAGTCGTTAATGCCGGCGGAGAATTGTATAGCCAGGAGCAGGGGCATGGGTCCGATCCGTTTCATCCAAGGACGACGGTCGTCGTTACGGCCACAAGATCCGAAATTGAGTTGGACAAATCGCCCGTATCCACAAATGTACTGACTGAAAAGGAGCTCGCATCACGGCCGTTGCAGACGCTCGACCAGCATCTCGGACTGATGGAAGGGTTGTACGCGCATCGGACACAGGGACCGTCGGCGACGGATTCCCATGTCTCGCTGCGGGGATTCAATGGCAGCAGCCGCACGCTGGTTCTTCTGGACGGTCATCCGATCAACGATTCCTACGCAAACAGCGTTAACTGGACGGCGCTGCCGGTCAGCGAGGTGCAAAGCGTTGAGGTTGCCCGAGGCCCGTCATCCTCTCTTTATGGCGGGAATGCTCTCGGCGGCGTCATCAACATCGTCACCCGGCCGGCGGAAAAGCGCGAATTCGAGTTCAGCGGACAATACGGCCGCTACAACTCCGGGAACTACTCCGCCCGGTATAGCGACAGGCTGTTCCAACGGCTCGGCCTCTCATTGGGATATCAACGATTTCGGACCGAGGGTTACAACAGCCGCGTCACGACGAGCACGCCTGCGGCGGCCACGGCGACGGGCATTCCCGTGTACGGCGCGATCCCCACGACGACTAGCCAGGGCGCCGCTTCCGCCATCATCGGACGGGGCGGATTGAATTGGCTTAACAAGCAATCGTACCGCGCGAAGGGCGACTATGCGCTGAGCAACTCGACGTTCGTCTCGGCTCAATACATCCGGCAGGAGTATGGATACGGTTTCACCGATTATCGAAGCGATTTGAGAGACGCATCGGGCAACGTTGTCGATAACGGCACGCTGCTGTTCGCCAACCCGGCTACAGGAACCGTGCAGCGGCTCACGATTACCCCCACGAGTTTCCTTCAGGGACCGGGCGAACAGAAGTCCCACTTCTACAGCGCAACTCTTCAGCACGGAATTTCGGGCGGACGAACCATTCGGCTGGATGGCAGTCTCTATCACATTCCCACCTACCAGTTTCGGTCGGCCTCCGCCGGCTCGAACACCGTTCAGGGACCGGGTACTGTGACGGGAGGCGAGCGGCGCGGTTATCATGCCAACGTTCAATACAAGGCCGGGCCTCCGCGGCACGCGCTCATTATCGGAGCGGAAACCCGTCATGACATGGCGGCGAACGCAAGC
This sequence comes from Candidatus Sulfopaludibacter sp. SbA3, assembly GCA_945861845.1. GTDB lineage: Bacteria > Acidobacteriota > Terriglobia > 20CM-2-55-15 > 20CM-2-55-15 > CAMBFR01. The sequence continues at coordinate 8,897 of CAMAWS010000045.1, forward strand.
TTCACCCTGGCAAACTGGCAGGTCAAAGGCAGCCGGCTCGGTCAAACTTTCTTCGCGATCGGCCGAAGCTTCAACCAGAGCGCCTACATCCAGGATCAATATTCGATCAATGACCAGATAAGCCTCACTTTTGGCGGACGCTACGATTACTGGAAGACCTATGACGGCCAGAGCAACAGCTTCATCGCACTCAGCCCCCAAACGCTCTATCCGGAGCGTTCGAGCAACAAGTTCAGCGGAAAAGTGGCGATTGCCTACGGCCTGCCTGGCGATTTGAATCTGCGCGCGAGCGTCGGCACGGCATTCCGCAACCCTAACGTCTTTGACCTGTACGCAACGTCGGTGAGCGGGGGCGTTACGATCTTCCGCTCCAATCCGGCCCTGACGCCGGAGAACACAAAGAGTTGGGAAGTGGGAGTCCGGAAGAGGCTTGCCGAGCGAACGGATTTCGACGTGGCCTATTACGAGAATCACATCACCGATCTCATTTACCGGCAGACCGACTTCGCGGCAGACCCGTCGGGTAACGTGCGCGTCAACGTGAACGCGGGCGGCGGAAGGACCCGCGGCGTGGAAGTTGCTTTTCGGCACGAGCTGATTACTGGCCTGCAATTCCGTTCCAGTTACACGTATACCGACGCGAGAATTACCGAGAACGATGCGAGTCCGGCAACGGTCGGCAAGCGCGTCACTTTTGTTCCGGAACACATGGCTTCAGGACAATTTCTCTATATCCGCGACAAGTGGACCGGCTCACTGGCCGGCAGATACTCGGGTGGACTGTTCGGCACCGACACCAACCTCGACGTGAGGAAGGGAGTGCCCGGTGCTTACGATCCCTTTTTCTCGATGGATGCAATGGTCGGATACACCGTGGACTCGAGGACACAGGTATTCGTTTCGGGCGAAAACATTCTCAATCGCCGCTACTACAGCTTCTATTTATCGCCAGGCCGGACTCTCTATGTGGGATTGAGAATCCGCATATGAACAGCCCGCTTTTCACCGCGCTCCTGATGCTCTGCGGCTTAGGGGCAGTGACGTTTGCGGCAAAGGCAGCCCGCAGGCGCGAGGTATTTCCCGGGCTTGCGCTGGCGCTCGCGATACCGGCGTCCGGCATTCCGCCAGAAGCGATTCCGGACGCAAGATGGATCGGGTCCATCGCAGCCGCAGTCGCGGCAATAGAAATTTTCAGGCCGAACGCGCGTTGGATCGCATCGCTCTGTGGCGGCGCGCTTGCGGGCCTGCTTGGCCTGCTTCTTCAGGCTCAGGGACTGCCGTTTCCGGTCGGGGTTCTGCTGGCCGTTGCGGTGCCGTCCGTCGCGGCGTACTTCTCCCTGCGCCGGACCGGGTTCGCGCCTGAGGCGCTGCGCCAGGAGGCAATGCTCGCAACGCTGGCGCTGGGCGTGGCAGTGGCCGTCATTCCCGGCGTAACCTCGGGCTGGCAGTCGGCGCTCGCGTTGAATCGTGACGAAGTAAGCAGCTCGAATCATATAATTGCGAACTGGGTGTTTCTCCTGGGCGCGGCTTCGGTGGCGCTCGGCGGACTGTACTCTCTCTTGAGGCGCCGATGACGTTGCTGGAAATTCTGGAAAATGGACTCTTCGCGCTCGGACAGGTGCTGCGGTTCCCTGTCATGGGCCTCCTCTAAGTATGCGTGGCAAGCGCGCTATTCATGGCCGGCAGCTGCCTGGTCGAGTTCCTTTCCCGGCAGCGCGAACGCCATGGATTCGACTTGAATCGCTGGCTGCTGGGCGGTCCCGTCCTGGATTCGACCGCCGAATGAAAGAAGGCATTGCCGGCGGAGCTGCGTGGGCTCCTGCTGGAGGTTGAGCAGGGGAAAGACAACCTCGGAGACGGCGGCGTCGAGCATACCGTCATGAAACGTGAAGAGAGTGTCCGAAGCACAGTCAATCCTTCGCGTACCCTGGTCAAAGTCGGGCCGAGCCTCGGACTTCTGGGAACGCTGATCCCCATGGGTACGTCGCTGGCCTCTTTGGCGGCGGGAAACCTGGAGGCGATGGCGGGCCAAATGATAGTCGCCTTCACGACAACAATCATCGGGCTCGCCTGCGGCACAATGGCATACATCGTCGCCGTGGTACGGCAGGGCTGGGTCAACCAGACAATTCGCGAACAGCGGTACCTGGCGGAACGAATCGCCAGCGAGCTGGCGCGTGGAGCGTAACAGACATGGGCAGGTTCCTGCATTTGTCCGCACCGGAAGAACCGCCAGAGGAAGATCCTCTTGCGGGAGTTGCCAATCTTTTCGACGTGTCGGTGGTGTTCATCGTTGGCCTGATGATCACGTTGTTTTCGGTTTATCGGATGGGGGACCTCGTCGATAAAAACAGCGAGGTCACCATGGTCAAGACGAATGCCCAGGGCGAGCAATAGATCATCGTGAAAAAAGGCACAACGATCACGGCCTACAAGGTCACAGGCAAGACGATGGCGGGCGAAGGCGAACGCCTGGGTACGGCGTACCGTCTGGCGAATGGCCAGGTCATCTATGTGCCTGACGGTCCGGGAGAGAACGATGCAAACAAGGACTGAAAAAATGCGGATTTTCCGGGGTCTCTCTTTGTTTCTGTTGCTGTGCGTACTGACGCCGTCAATACTCGCCGCCGAACCTGTACACCTTGCATTCGTTTATTCCGACGGGAACATCCCCGGAACAGTACGCGCGTTCAAGGCGCTGCTGGCGGAAAGGCCCGACCTGAAGGGGCAGGTCTCCATCAGCTTTCTGACGGAGTCCATGTTCGACGATGTGAATCCAGCCGACATCACGCGGGCCGACGTCCTGCTGCTGGACATCATGAACCAGCAGATGCTGGAGCGCTTCAACGAGAAGCACAAGATCGACATCATCAAGGCCGTTCGCTCGCATGGGGGCAAAGTCCTGGCCATTGGACAGGGCCTGGTTCCGAAAGAGAAGTACATCGAACAGGGCGCCCTCTGGGAAGACCTGCCCCGGGCGTACTGGACGTATTCGGGTTTCGCAAACCGGCTGGCTCTCATGAAGTATGGCTTCAGGGAAGGCGGCGTCTCCGGCCTGACACTGCCCGATCCTCAACCCAGCCTGGATTTCGGTTACTACTACTCTGATGGCAACACCGGCCGCGTGTTTGCCAGCTGGGAGCAGTTCGATTCATGGCGGCAGGCAAACGGCAAACGCAAGCCCGGAGCTTTACGCGTCGCGATTGGGTTCTACAAAGCGGCCTATTATGGCGGCGAGACCGACCTGCTTGATGCGCTCATTGCGGAAATCGAGAAGCAGGGCGCGGAAGCGATTCCTGTGTTCGGCTATCCCGGCGGCATCGCCTTCGAACGATTGTTGATCGACTCCGAGGGACGCCGGCGCGCGGATGCCGGTCTCGGCTTC
>CAMAWS010000046.1 GCA_945861845.1 Candidatus Sulfopaludibacter sp. SbA3
TCAACGCGGCCGTGATGATTGACGCCTGCGCATGGGTACTGGTCACCTCCACCGTGGTTTGATTGGCGTGCCGTGTCCGCCGCGCGATGCCGTACAACGCTAGCGGCCGCGAGGTGATCGCCTCGGCGTGCTTGTCGGGAATACCCAGCCGCACGAAGATCATCCACCAGTTGTAGATGAGCGCAGTCATGCGCGCCATCAGTTGGCACCTCTTCTTGTCGTGCGTGGTGAACCCAGCCCATCCCCATTGATTCTTCAACTCGTCGAAATTGTTTTCCGAGTCTCCCCGGTCGCGGTAGTGCTGCGCCACGGTGAGCACCTCCTCAGCCAGCGATGTCACCAACACCGCGTACTCATACACCACACCCCGATATCCCATTTCCGGCAGATCCAAGCTCATCTGTTTGGCTGCCTTCCTGTTGGACTTCTTCTTCTCCTCCTCCATTCCCTGGCGCACCGCTCGCCGCAACACCACCACACGCCGAGTCTTGCTCCATCCGCTCAATTGCAGTTCCGTCGCCAGTCCTTGCCAGTTTTGCCCCGCATTCACCCACGGATCGTTTCCCAACAGCTTCCCGATCAGTTTCTTCACATTCGCACTCTGCTTTAACTTGAACAAGTACGGGATCTTTCTCTGTTCGGCTCCTTCCATGGCCCGCTCGTTTCCCCAAGCGCAATCGCCCCGCACAAACGCAGGCTGGCTCCCCCCTCCAACCCGTCCAGCAGCGACCACAACTCCGGCTGCGCAAACGATGCCGCTGTCTGATTCCCCGCCTGTACTTCCACATCCATCACCATGCGTAAGTTCCCGATGAAATAGCTGTGATAGGCGTGCGATGGCCGTCCGGGCTTTTGCGGGTTGTATCCCACCTTGGCATCTTCCTGGTGCCCGTACAGGACCTTCACCGTCGTGTCCACATCCAGCGCCCATGTCTCTGTCAGCAGCGGCTCGTAACTGGCCTTCAGATGCTTCTTCAGCCATCCCTCGCTTTCCTGTTCCTTCAGCGCTGACAAACCCCGGCGCACCGAGTCCTCGCTGGCCACCTTTGTCATTCCCAGCAACTCCGGGTTGACCCCGTCGCCGCGTAGCGCGCTGATATGCGCATACCGCCTGTGCCCCGCCAGGATCGATAGCATAATCGTTCCCAGCACGTCTCGTTTCTTAGGCGCATTCCGACTCGTGTATTGCAACGGGCAATCCTCTACAAAGGCGTCGAACAGCCCACTGGTCTTCAGAAACTCGATAAAGAACGCCATCTGACCGAAACTGCTCACCGCGGCATCCGGTAACCACTTGATCTGGATTTTGCCGGCAAATGTATCCAGGCTGATGGCCGTATTTTCACCCTCTACCCCCTCGGTTTGCGGCTCACCCTTTGGGTGAATTTTCATCAGGGACTTTTCTTCGATCATTCTGAACAGTATCAACTACTTCCCTGTTCCAAGAAAAGCCCAACTGCCGTTTTTAGGTTCAATGAGCCACCATAGTGCAGGGAAGCCAATGTTTACGGGCCTCTAACCTATGATAGCTGTGCAGCGAACTCAAGTTCTCTGCACACTCGCAGGCAGCCGGCATCGAAGTTGCCGTGGGAGGCAAACGACCCCCAGTTACGCCCAATAGTTGCAACATGGAAGGTACGGTCTTCTGGCATGCTAGAACGCCGAATTCGCGCTTGAGTGAAGAGCTTCGGGCAGCGCAGGAGTCAATGTTTTCGCACCTTCGGCGTGGAGTGTGCTGCAAAGCCTAGATTATACAGTATTATCTGGACTAGCGGGAGTTTACTGCGGGCGAGCCGCGATAGTTGAGGAGGGAGTTTGGAAAGAAGGGTTTAGGCACCTCGAGTTGTATTACCCACGGGGGGTAATACAGAGCTGATCGAGTCCGAGGGTCTTGGCGAGGGCTTGCTGAGGGAGGGTCTGTTTGGAGAGGACCGTAGCCAAACGGCTGGGGCCCTTTCTCGCCCAAGGGTGGATAGAGAAGAACGAACTGCTGAATCTGGCGCAGTTCCACAAGCAGTTGCTCCATCGAAATTCCCCTCCAGGCTGCCTGAGACTGCTTGTGGATGTACTGCAACAGGGAGATGCCCAGCATGCAGTAAAAAGCATGAATGCGGATCTTGCGATCCGTCCAGTGGAACATCGGTCCCCATCCCAGCCAGTCGCCATCCTTCAGGCCACGAAAAACCCGTTCAATCTCCTGTTGGCCGGAGTAACCGAGAGCGACTTGCTCGGCGGTCCAGTCCATCCGGTTGGTGAGCAAAATCGTGCGGCCCAAACGATGAGTCAGCAGCCGCTGCCAGGCAGCGGTATCGAAATCAAACTGCAAGCGCCAGTGACCATCCAAAGATTCCAGTTGGTAGTGAATCAACTCCTCTAAAAACGGGGTAGCCAACCAGCGCTGGATCTTGTTGCGGATCTGAGGTTCTTTCCAGCGGGCTTGTGGTTTGTTCAGGTCGATGGAGAACCGCCGCAACGCTTGGAGCGCCTTGCTGAGGCTGGTGGTCACACTATGCAACTGCTCGCCGGCGAAGGAGGCCGAATACTTCAGCACGCAGAGATATTCCTTGCCGTGAACGAGCCGTTTCTCGGCTGCGGTTCGGACGCCGGGGAGGGCGCTGCCGGCGGGCGTCAGTTGTTCGACGGCGCGCTCTCGAAACGCTACGGGGACCTGGTTCCAGGGCAAGGCCGAGATAAAGCCCAGGCCCGCTTCCTCCAGTTGGACGGTGTTGGCCAAGGCCGCGCTGCCCTTATCAAACACCAGCGTCACGCTATCGCGGGGAATCTGGTTTTGATCCAGCATGCCCACGATACGCTCTAAGGACGCGGAAAACTCCTCGCCGTCGGCGAGGTTGCCGCGATAGACATGGTGGCACAAGCTCAAACCATTTTCCCCATCCAGCACGTAGCTGAGACCGACTTGACGCAGATTGTGACGGCCCTGTTTGTTGTGACCGCGCTGGGCTACTTGATTGCGCTGGTTGTTGCTGGCGATGTAGGTATAGAAGTTGGTGGTGTCGTAGGCAAGCAGGCGGCGGCTTACCAGCTGTTTTTCTTTCCACAAGCCAAGCAGCCGCACCTGAGCATGGTCGAGCGGGTCCTCCGTGGAGCAAGCAGAGTCCTGTGGATCGGGAAGAATCTGTTCAAAGGCATCCCAGAAGGCTTGCGAAGTAAAGCGCTCCGGCTCGAAGAGCCAAGCCGGGTGGAGAATGGAGTTCCGGTACCAGTCGGCGACCTCGGTCTTGGGGCCGGGCCGGCAAATGCGGTGGATGGCGGCGAGCAAGAGATAGTGGGCTGGGCAAGGGCCGGAGCGGGGTGTCGGCCAAAGCGATTGGAGCAAATCCCAGACGCCGGTTTGTTGGGCGGCGAGCCATAAGGCGCCGGGCAATCCGAAGTCGCGAGAAAACGCCGAAAGAGGAACGGGGGCAGTGCGGTCTTTGACGAGGGCGGCAACTTTTTCGGCGGTGCCGAGATAGGCTTGATGGACGATGCGAGGTTGACCGTCGACGCGGGCGCTTTCGACGACGTAGTAGTAAAGCTGGTTGCCTTTTTTCTTGGCGACGAGGGATGCCATACAGGGTAATACTAGTATGGGGCAATAGCGTGACAAATGCAAGAGATAAGGCTCATTCTCCCTATCGAACTTTTCTATACAGGGTAATACATTACTTAATCGCGCCTGCGCGAGCTAACCCTCAAAGGTGCATCCACTTAGGACTCCCCTAGCGTTGACGATTCAGGCCTTCGCAGTAAACTCCCGCTAGGCGACCCCCTCCTAATTCTGAAAAATACGCAGCCCTTGCCGCTTTGGACGCAACGAACGAGTCGCATTGGTTCGAGCGGAACGGATTCACGCGATAGTGGTAACCGGCGGATCCGTCACTTTTGAGGAACTCTTACGTCGATCTCCTGTTTTCAGTGAGTTAGGCTGCCGACTTTTCCTCCAGTGGCACCAGCTTGTAGCCGCGTTGCGCCGCCTGCTTTCGAAGTCTGGCTTCCAGTCGCTGCTCGCGCATCGCATCCCGTTGGGCCCAAAGTGAGGGATCGTACTCCACCTGCTTCTTCACCATCGTGTAGAAGATGATGGCGATCTTGTGCGCTGTAGCCGTGGTGGCCCCGGCTGGCCCCAGTTTCGATTTCATCCGCCGCAGATAGTGCCCGATCGGTGTCTGGTCCCGATGCAAGGAGTGCGCCGCCAATCGGAATAGCGTCCCCGCCCGGTTCTTGGTCCGCCGCATTCCCCGCCACAGCACCCTCCCTCCGCTGATGTCGTTGTCAGTGCACAATCCCAACCAAGACACGAAGTGCGCCGCCGTCGGCCATTTCGACATGTCCCTCCCCACTTCGCTGAACAGTGTCAACACCAGCGCCATCAGCCCCGGAATCTGCGTCAGATCCACTCCGAATAGCTTGTACGCCTCCCCTCGCATGTCGAAATTCGCGTCCCCGTTCTTTTTCTTCTTCCGCCGCTGCTTCTGTTTGCGGTCTTCCGGAAGTGGCTTCTGTCCCGGATCCACCTTCGGCTCAAAGGCTGCCACCAGCTTCTCGATCTCCTTGTCGCTGGCGTGGATCTGCTCCTGATAGTTCCGATACAGGGTCAGACTCTGTTTCAGCACCAGAATATGCTCCCCTCGCCAGTTCCCCTCCAGCGATTTCCGGATCGTCTCTTCACTCGCCTGAATGCGTGGATCCCGCAACTTCGCCAGCTTCACCGCATCCCGCTCCCCGGCCACGATAGCGTCCAGAATCGCCAGTCCCGTCAAGCCCGTGATGTCGCTGATCACATGCTGGAACTGTACGTTCATCTGCGTCAGGGCTTTCTGCATGTGTTGCACATGCTGATTCGCCATCTGTACCAGATCGCCGCGGTGCCGCATCAGCGCACGCACCGCGCACACCTCCCCCTCCGGACGGAAGGCCGCATGCAGCAGCCCCATCGAATGCAACTGCTGGATCCACTGGCACTCGTGAAAATCCGTTCGCTTCCCCGGCACGTTCTTCATGTTCCGCGGATCCGTCACACAGGCCTGGATGCCGTGTTGTTCCAGCACGTCGTACACCGGAATCCAGTAGACCCCGGTGGCCTCCATGGCCGCCGTGGTGATGCCACAGCCGACCAGCCATTCCGCCATCTGGTTCAGATCGCTCGTGAAGGTCTCGCACTTGCGCACCGGATGAGCATCCCGATCCGCCGCTACGGCGATGTAGATCTCCCGTGCTCCGATATCGATGCCAGCCGCGTTCGGCTGGAATACCGGACGGTCCGCCTCCTTCCCCTGTACCCCCTGCTTGCTGCCCCGCTTGCTGTTCGCCACTTTGGGCCCTGACTTATCCGTGGCGCCTGTCTGCTGCTTCGACTTTGCCATCGTGTATCCTCTTTGCCCAGGCAGAAGGCCAAGCCGCACACAGATAAGGTACTCTTTTGATTGGAATCAGTCTGGGTGGTGTCCAGGACTGTAACCACTGCTTGGTGCACGGAACTTGGGACCACGCTCTCCATTGGGTTTGAAAACACCACTGTACTTCCGGCCTACTTCCGCTGCCTGAGCTTTCCCATTGTGTGCCAGCAGGCGGATAAAACCAAGTTCCTCTACGCTTGGCCCCGCCCCCGCGGGCCCCCCGCTCTCTCCAGAAACTTCGTCTCTGATGACGTGAAATTTCGGTATTGGGCTTGGCGTTGGGGCGCGAGGATCGGGATTTGTGCGTATCCGGTCGAGTTTCGGGGAGCAAATGACCCATGAACGCCGTTGAATGGGCGCAGTTCACCTTGCTCTCTCCCTAGCGATGGCTCGCTCGGTACTCGGGAGTTGGTAGTGCAAGAACGCCGTTTCGATGGGATCTGCTATTGGATCTACGCGCCGACCGGAACCAGTTTGAGACCTTTCGCCGCAGCTCTTGATCTCAACCTCGCCATCTCCATATCCTCTCTCTTTTGCTCGAACTTTGCCGCTCCCTGGTCCACCCAAGCTTCCCCTTTGGTCAACATCCGGTACACCAGCACCGCCAAGTGCCGAGCCATCGCCTTCACCGCCGCCGTCTTCGAGGGCAGTTCCTTCCGCAGGTGCCGGTATCTGGCCCCCAAGTAACTCTGGCTCCGCAACAGCGTCGTAGCCGCCAGCCGCAGGCTCATCGCCACCCGGTTTTGCACTTTCCGCCTCCCCGGCCCCACCACTTTTCCCCCGCTTATGTCCTTGCTCGGCGTCAGCCCCAGCCACGACGCAAAGTGGTTCTCCGTCTTGAACGCACTCATGTCCGTCCCCACTTCCGATAGGATCGTCTGCACCGTCATTACGTTGATCCCGTCGATGCTCGTCAGATCCACCCCCGCGATCCGCTTCTGTTCCTCCTTCAGATCGAACGCCGGCGCGTTGCCTTGCGGCTTTCTGGCTTTCTGGCTCTTTCTTCCTTTCCCCTTCTTCTCCCCGGCGGGCTTCTCCCCTGCAGGATCTTCCCCTGCCGGCTCTTCTCCACTGCCCTGCTTTTCTTCGCTGCCCTGGCTGCCCCCGTTCACGGTCCGTGTCGGCAGTGCCCCCAGATATTGCTCCAACTGCTGGTCGCACACCCCCATCTGTTTGTGGGCGAACTCATAATCCGTCACCGCCTGCCGCAGTTCGAACAGCACATCCTCCCGCCAGTTCCCTTCCAGACTCCGCGCCACCTCTTCCCGGCTCGCCTGCACCCGCTCGTGCTTCAGATCCGCCAGCTTGTAGGGGTCCCGCTCCCCTCCCAAAATCGCTCCGATGATCGCCTGTCCGCTCACTCCCGCGATGTCGCTGATCACGTTGGCCAACTGCACGTTCATTTTCGTCAGCGCTTTCTGCATGTGCTGCACTGCCTGCCCCGCGTCTTTCACATACCGGTCCCGCAGCCGCCAAATTGTCCGCACTTTCTCCATCTGCTCTTCCAGATGGAACGAGTCCCTCAACAGTCCGTAGGTGTGCAACTTCATCAGCCACTGGCACTCTTGTATGTCCGTCTTGCGCCCCGGCAGGTTCTTGGTGTCGCGGGCGTTGGACAGCGTCACACGGATGCCACGTTCGATCAAAATACAACACAGGGGCATCCAATAAACCCCTGTAGCCTGCACCGCCACCGTGTCGATCCGGCACCCAAGCAGCCATTCCGCCATCCGCACCAGATCCGCCGTCCAGCAGCCGTACTCCTGCACCGGATTCGGGTCCCGGTCTGGAGGAACGGCCACGAAGTGGCTTCCATTGCCTACGTCGATTCCCCCGGCGTTGGGATGAACGATGCTGAGCCCTGGATCGCCGGTTACCAGTTGCCGCTGCAACTTTCTTCGCTCCCGCCGGTTGAGCTTACCGCCGTTTAAGCGTTCGAACGTGGATTGTTTCCGCTTGTTCATGCTTACTCTCCTGGAATGGTATTGACCCAGGCTCGGCTCGGCTGGCGAAATACGGCAGACTCTCCAACGGGGTCGAGCCGGGCCTTTATGCAAGGCCGGCACGCCACCAATCAATTCATCGCGGCAGCCGAAGTCACGCTCAGTAGCGGGCACGAAGGCACCAAAGAATACTCGACCATAGCTTGCCGCCTGAGTCTATTCTGATTAGACCTCGCGGCTGGAATGGACACAAGTTTCCGGTTCAATGGATCGCGGCCCCGCCGCGTCAGGGGCGCTCAGAACTACTTCTTCGGTGAATAGTCCGATGGCGGTGTCTTGCCGGTTCTTGGCGTTCTAGGTTCCGCCGGCTCCGGTTCTGCCGGCTTTGCTTCGTAACCTTCCCCCTCTTCAACCGGCGCCGTGGGGTTTGTCCCGGTAGCCGGTTCCGGCGGGGGCTGCAGCGTCAAGGGAACAAACGAAGCGCCGGTGCGGGAAGGATCGATCTTCACCGGCTGCGACGCGAGTAGCTCCCCTTGTTCGTCCTGAATTACCAACGACAGGCTGGCTTTGGGATTCACATCGCACAGCGCCAGGTTGAGGGAGAAATCTCCGAACTCGTTCGTACGTACTTCGGCGATCTTCTTATGCGTCTTCCCTGTCGTGGAAACCAACTGCACGTTGATTCCCTGAGCCAGCGCTCCGTCGTTGGTGCGCACGGTGCCAACTACGCCATGTTCGGTACTCTTGGGCGGCGTTAGCAACTGCACGCGTTTCAGCGCCGTCCTCATAGCAGTGGCAAACCGTGCGCTCTGTTCCTTTTGCTTACGTACGGCGAGCACCTCGGGGTCCTTGCTGCCACGCTCCCCGATCAGGTCCTTTTCGAATGCGGCCAGGCGGTCTGCTTTTTTCTGATGACTATCGGCAAACGCCCCAACCATGGCCATCTGGCCTGACGTGAGCGAAGCCAGCAGTTCCTTAGCGGTCTGCACAGCCGCTTGAATCTTGGGCGTCAGCTCAGTTTTGTTTTCCATATCTAGTTGTTCCCCCCGAAGATTTCATTCAGAGTCGGGCACAGCGTCGAAATCGAGACCTGATTGGACGCGTTGACCGTTTGTTCGGATCCATGGACAAAAAGGCAATGCATCGCCTGATTCAACGACGTGATGACGTGGCGGCCCACTGTGTACGCGGAGAAAAACGCCGAGTTCGGGAGTTCCGCGAATGCATTTCCGGTAGTGCATACGGCATCGCCGGATACCACCAGGTCAAAGCCGAGAAGGCGGCCGGCGGCTTCGACCCGAAACTGGTTGTTGGCAACCTGGCACGCATCCAGCCCGACGATTCCGAAGGCCCACGCGCCATTCGCGAAGGTTCCGTTCAGGGCCCGATACGCAACCTGGTTGCCCTGGAACAATATGCGGCCGTCGAAGATAAAGTCGCTGTTCGGAAATCCGGTGGGCCCGGCGCTGATAATCGCCAGATAGGATGACAGAAGGAACGGAGTATTCTGCGGCGCGTAAGTCACACCGAAGTCGTAAATCGCCACGCTGAAGGGCAACACGAATTCCAGTCCGGGCTGAATGATCACGCCATTGGAGGTCAGCGAGTTTCCTTCCACGCTCACCTGGCCGATCGCGTTAATTAGCAATGAATGTCCAGCGGGTGTGTTCACGACATTGTTGTGAACGCGCATCGCAGGGTACCCGGCCGGAAAGAAAGCTGCCGGGTCGGGGGCGCGCTCCGTGGTAATGAGATTGGCAATGATGCCGCCCTGCGGACGCCGCGCTACGGGCGTGGTTAACCGGCAGTAGGTAAGGATCAGGGGCAACTCCGCACGCGAATCGACGGCTACCAGAACAATGCCCTGCCCGGCGAGTTGGACGGTCTGCGGAGCGCTTGTGCCAACAACATTTAGTGGCGGCCCAACCTGAGTATTGGCCGCATTAAACGCCCGCAACCGCATGGTTTCGCCCTTGTCCAAAACCAAGGTGATCTCGATGGCGTCCGCCGCGTCATGCTTGATCACGAGACCGCGCGCGATCAGCCCCGTCTGCGATCCCTGCTTACCAATTACCGGCTGGATCGTCCCGGCCGTGGTTGTTATGTCAAGTCCGGTAACCGGGAAGGGGTCAGGCGGAGCATTTACCATCATGGTTTGGAAATTGACGCACCTGAGGGCAACCACGTCGTTGGCATTACCGTTGTCCAGGATCGAATTCTCTTCAATGTCGACGCTTTCGCACTCGCTGAGAAAAATGCCGCAGGCCCCGGGACTGGAGAAACCATTTTCGTTGATCTGGTTATCGGAGATGCGAATCTGGGAGGAATTCTCCAGCACGATACCGCCCCAGGCGATCGAGTTCCCTTCCGGACTCCGAACATTATTGCTGATCAAATTGCCGGCAATCACCAAATCGTTGACGCCAGGGAAACGGTCATCGGCCCGAGCCAACGTGCAGATCCCGCTGTCCTGATTTCCAGAAATGCGGTTACTGTAGATCTGAACGGCTGTAATCGGATTGCCACGGTCCTGAGCCACGCCTCCCGGAAACAGGCTCGCAGGACCGAAGGCGATACCCGCCGACTGGCTGCCTTCAATGTGATTCTCGATGATCTCGACCAACGCGGACCCTTCCGTGATCAGGACGCCGCCCTCGCACCGATTATCCGCGATCTGGCAACTGCGCGCCTGTAGCAGTAGGGCGTACCCGGTCTCAGCTACGGTCAGGTCGCAATTCGAAATGCGGAGGTCGCGGGCAATGGCGCTGATCGCCGGTCCGCTCTGTTCCGACGTGATCATCAGGGAGTCCATCCAGATACTTGTGGCAAGGATCACGAATGCAGCGGCTCCGGGTGGCGCCACTATCGGCGACCGTTTTCCGCATCCGTGAATCCACAGTTTGTTCCGGTTCACCTGAACAGGCGCCGCCAGATTGTACTTACCGGGCAGGATGCATACCTCGGCAAAATCCGTGCTGCCCGCAAGAGAATCGATGGCGGCCTGAATGCTGGTGAAATCGCCCTTGCTGGTCAGGCCGTCGCCAACGGTTACCGTACAACAGCAGCAGTTGTCTCCCTTGGAGGGAAAGATGCTCCGGCAGTCGTGGACAGTGGCGGCGGTAGGGCTGGTCCAGGTTACGATGGCCAGTTGGGCGTAGACGTGTTTGATTCCTTGGGCGGGCGCGTTGGTGAGCGTCTGAATGGTGCCGTCGGTGGCACGCGCGGCAAACATCCAGTAGTCGCCAGTCTTGAAATTGGTTCCTCCGAACGCGACCTGAATTCCGTCTTCCAAGGGAATCGCCGTGGCCGACGTAGCGATCGGCGCGCTCTTCTGATCCCAGCGGCGCACCTTCGGGTGCAGAGTCAGGCTGCCCGAAACCGCAACGCTCAGGGTTAGCTCGAGGTTGGCCGCATCGATACTCTGGACCTGGGCAATCGTTCCCGGAATGCCTGCCAGATCGTTGTGATCATCCAGGACTTCCACCCAGTCGCCCGCGTGCAGGGTGAGAACCTGATCGCGGCCGAGGCGTTTAACGCGAATCTTGGTCGGCTGGCCCGCCACGAATTCGGAAATGGGAAAGACCACCGATCCGTTGTCGCGCGACCACTTGAAAGTCGCGATGCCGAGTGCGCCACCCGTGTCCACCTCAACGCGGTACAGCCGATTCTCCAGTCCCCGGTATCCTCCAGTGGCGCCGATCAGGCAGAGATCGTCCTCGGGCGGAACCGGCACCAGTGAAGCGGTCATCTGCGCGTTGCTCAACGCCGGAAAGGTCGCGCCGGGGCAGTCGATGGGGCCGACGTTCTCATTGATCCGGATCTGGAAAATCGTTTGCAGGCGAGTGGTGGTGTCAGGACCACCCAGCGCGATTTCTTTGATCGATGGATCTTCGATGGCTGTGATATGCCGCTGCCAGACGTCGAGATAAACCGAATCCGTCCGTCCGCCCGCCGGCACCGCTGTGAACGGAGGCGGAGTGGCCGGGGGAAATGGCTGCGTCAGATAGGTGGTGGCCGCGAAGAGCTCGCAGATAATCCCCTCGGCATAGAATCTGCCCGCTGATATGTTGAGATCGCCGCCGCCCGCCGGAACCGTGATCTCGAAGCCGGGACTAAGACTGGGCGCGCCGCTCTTGACACCGGAAAGATCCATGCGCGAGACGCGGTCCAGATAGGTGTCGATAGCGGATTGCTCATTCCAGTCCGCATCCAGGTCCACGCGGCCCTGCTGCTTGAGGACATTGGTGTAGCGTTTGGTCGGATCGAACGTGAATCTTGTGAAATCGCCTTTCATTGCGAGTCCTTCCTATGTCAGGTAGATTAGTCCGGGCTCGAGGCCGAATGGCAGATACTCATCGAGACGGATTCTCAAATTTGCTTCCCGCTGCGGCTGAAGCAGCAGATTGAACGCGCCCATTTCGGCAGCGTTCTCAGAGCCGGTTTTGATTTCGCACGCGCATTCCAGGCCGAGTTGGGCGTAACCGGGGTCGCCATAATGAACGGAGGTGTAGGACGGCCGCACGCGGTTCTTCGCGATCTGCTTGGTCGCCGCGTCGGTGACGCCTTCAAGCACCAGGTCCGGCTGGCAGCGGTAGCGGCGCGGCATCCGCGAGCCGGGGGTGATATAGCTGAAGCGAACGCAGCCGGACTGGCGCCGGTCCGCCTGAGCGATTCCCTGGAAGATGACGTTGGACGC
>CAMAWS010000047.1 GCA_945861845.1 Candidatus Sulfopaludibacter sp. SbA3
ATGATTTCGGTCAACGTCACCGAATTTCCCAATTGTCCGAAATCCGAAATCGTCCCGTGTTATGGCTTGGCTGTCTTCGCGGTTTCAGCGTTAACGCGGCGGATGATCTCTGTCGTGACGTCGACGACATCATCCCAGTACAGGATACTGTTGAACTCGCTTGACCTGTCGAAAACGAGGGCAAATCCATTTTCTGCGGCATATGCCTGGAGAATGCGATTCGTTATGGCCCCGATCGGCGCGAGCAACTGCTGCTGCAGATCGCCGAGTTCCTTCTGGGCGTCCTGATTCATGCGTTCCATCAGCGTGTTTTTCTGATCAACCTGCCTGGTCATGTCCGCGCGCGCTGTCTCGCTGAGGGCCGCGGTCTGGGTTGTCAGCCGCGTCTGCAGATCCTGGACTTCCTTCTGAAGCTTGTCGAATTCGGTCTGCTTTTTCGTCATTTCGCCGACCCACTGATCGGCTGCTTTCTTGCCATCAGTGCTTTCAGTCATGGCGCGGCGCATGTCAATGACCGCCACCTTCGATGCGCCTGGAGCGCCTGCCGCGCTTGCCGGACGTGGCGCGGCCGCAGGGGCCGCGGCCCGGGGTGCAGTTGCAGGCGCCGGTGCCTGCGCGAATACCGCCGCGGGCAGCAAAAGTAGTAAAACCATCACACTAAGTCGTTTCATTTCGTAGCCTCGAATAGGATTTGGAACAGTAGCCAAATCTGAAGTTCTATCTGTCAGAATGTCTTTCCCACCGTAAATTTAATATCCCTGCCTTTCTCACGAATAAAGAAAGGCAGACCTGTAGCAGACCCGAAATATGTCCGCTCGATCCGCTGGGGATTAAAGGCAAAAATCAATCGGAACGGCTGATTTATCACGGGCATTAAAACCTGGAGCTCCAGGCCCGTGCTTGCACGGATTCCTGAATTCGTGCGGCCCAGGAACCTCGGCCCTTCGCTGCGAACCCGCCCGTCTGGGCCAATGACTTCGCGCTGCAATTGATTTTTCTGGACGGCCCATGTATTTCCGACGTCCAGGAACGGAGCCAGCGTGATCGTCTGTCCCACAACGGGGATTCGATATTCAAGATTCGCAACGGCCTGCGTGTCGCCGCCTACGTAAACGATGTCGTCGAACGGACGCTTGACCGTGTTGCCCGTTTCCGGATCAATCGTATCCAGCGAACGCGTGATAAAGGAAATCGGGCTGATCGCGCGGAAGTCAAAACCGCGGATGTCGAAGTCGCCGCCAAGGTAGAACCTTTCATAGAACGGAACGCTTGTACTGGAGAAGCCACGCACATGCGAAGCCATCAACCGCATCGCAAAAATCGGCCGATTGCGGAAACCCAGCGGCTTGAAGAACCGGTACTCAAAGGTTGGCCGGTAGAAGTTCACGTTGCCGCCCAGCGGACCGCCTGTAAATTCAAACGATGTTGTAACGTTTTGTCCGCCGGTCGGATTGAAGGGATTCTGAATCGTGTTGTACGTATACGTCGGCGTGACTTTGCGCTGCTTGTACCTGCCGAAGCTGCTGCCGGTCTCCGTTATGAAACTCTCGGCTTCCTGCGTTCTCACATTCGTGAAGTAGTCTCGCGTTGCCTCGTTAACGGCACCCGTTTCGGAATTCGTCCACTGATACGTCAGTCCCAACCGGCTCCAGATCTTGAATGGATAGCTGCCATAAAAATTGAAGCCGACACGCTGCTGCTCGAAGTTCAATCGGTTCTCAAAACCCAGTCCGCTCGGAAGGTTTGATGGGTCCAGGCCGTAATATTCGCGCGCCTGGTCGAATCGATAATTGCTGGCGAAAACCGAGAAGCCGAGCGACAGCGGACGATCCAGAAAATACGGCTCGGTGAAGCTGAACTGGTAATTTGACTGCCGCGTACCGCCCTGCAAACTGACCGACAGATTTTCGCCAAATCCGAGGAAGTTGTTCGTCTGGTAGTCGATGCCAAGAAAGCTCCCACCGATTCCGCTGACGCCACCGTTGAAGCCGATCGAATTTCGCCCTTTTTCCTTCACTTTGAGCGTTACATCGACCGTGGGTTCGGTCGAATGCGGCTTCACTTCAGCATCCTCTTCCTTGATCTCTTCAAAATATCCAAGCTGGTTCAGCCGCGCGCGGCTTATGTCCCACAGCGTTGAGCTGAAAATGTTCCCTTCATCCACCATGATTTCGCGGCGGATCACCTTATCGCGCGTTGTTGTGTTACCCGAAAACGCTATCCTGTTGACCAGGAACTGACGATCTTCATCGACGTTGATCGTCAGGTTCACCAGCTTCTTCTGTTCGTCGAAATCGTGAATCGGAACCGGAGTGAAATTGATGTACCCACGGGCGCCGTATAGCTTCTTCAGATTTTCGAAGCCAGTACGAAGCTGGGTTTCGTTGTAGATCTGTCCGGTCCTGAGTCCCAATACGAACTTGACCTGGTCTTCCGTAAAAGCCTTACTGCCGGTAACTTTTACCTCGCCGACCTGATACTGCTCGTTTTCTTCCACCTTGATGGTGATGAAGAACCGATCAACTTTTTTCTTCCAGAAAGGAATTGGTATACCCCACGGAAACGGAGTCTTGATGAACGGCAGTGTCCGATACACACTTGTCTGCTTCGTTTCGATCTCAGGATCTACGATGTTCACGCGAACGTACCCGTTCTCTGCGTAAAGGATACGAATGCGAGTCAGGTCATCCGCAAGTTTCAGATCGTAGTAGGTGTCCTTTCCGTTGAAGACCGTGAGCGGCCCTGCTTCCTTGACAAGCTTCATCGCCTTCTTGATTTTGCCGTCAGTAAACACCTGGTTGCCTTCGATTTCGATATCCGCAATCTTGATCTTATCGCCTTCATCCACATTGAATGTGACGATGACGGCGTTCGGCGGGATAGCCTCGGAAGTAACCTCGATTTTTGCGTTCTGGCGGCCCTTCTCGGCCAGCATGGACTTTATGACGGTTTCGGCACGGCGGATTCGGGAGGGGTCAAAAGGCGACTCAATGCTCAAGCCCACCTTTCGCTCCCTGAATTTCTCGAGGATATCTGCCCGGGTAATCGACTTGATCCCTTCGTATTCAATACCCCGGATCAAGGGCTTTTCTTTCACGACGAAAGTAACGAGCTTGCCGGTCTTGCCTTCTTCCTCTTCAACGCGAACATCGTCAAAGACCTGCATCCCGTACAGCGCCTTCATGTCGCGCTGGATGGTCGAAGGATCAAAGGTATCGCCGCGTTTGCTTTGAAGGTTAAACCGGATAGCATCGGACCGAATCCGGCGGTTGCCCGTGACGAGGACATCCTCGATCCGATTCGGATTTGGCGTCTGGAGAACGGGCGGTCCCTGAGGTTCCATGCCGCCCAATACCAAAGCCATCAATAGAGAGAAGACCGTCATCCATTCCTCCAGTCAGGGGATTTTACTATAGATAGGAGGCAATTAGACTTAGATTGGTTTTTTTGGTTAAACAGTAACTATTCAGGAGGTGGCAGGTTCAGCTGAGAATTGGAAAATGATTAGTGATTAATGATTAATACGTTTCGACAAATCCTCAAATGGCGGAAGCGGTTGAATCGGTCAACCGCAATACTCATTAATCACTAATCATTGTTCAGTCTTCATCGGTGTGATGCTGAATAGTTGCGTTAAACACAGAAAGAATAATGAATGCACGCCGTGGGCACGGGGTTGAAGCCCCGCACCCCCTGATCAGGATGAAATCGTGTTTACATTGTCAGCGGGACGCCGATTTCTTCGCGGTCGCGGTCGAGTGGCCGATACCAGAGCTGGGCAGCATCCATGTAGACCTCTACCTTTGACAGTTCTTTCAGGTTGCCCTGAATCAGCGCCTCGGACAGAGGATCCTCAATGTACCGCTGAATGGCGCGGCGCAATGGGCGGGCGCCATAGTTCTTGTCCTTGCAAACCTTCTCAAGAATCCACTGCTTGGCTTCTTCAGTGATCGAAACCTCAAGTTGCTTGTGAGCAAGGTTTTCGTTGAGCTGGCTGATCATCATTTCGACGATGCGGCCTAAATCGTCGTTGCTCAGTGAATTAAAGATAATGATCTCGTCCAGGCGGTTGATGAACTCGGGGTTGAACAACCGCTTCACTTCCGTCATGACCGCGTCTTCCATCTTAAGTGCCGCACTCTCTTCGCTCGGCGCCTGAAAGCCCATGCTCGTGTGCTTGCTCAGGAAGCGAGCACCGATATTCGAGGTCATGATAATGATCGTGTTCTTGAAATCGATCGTATTGCCGAGACCGTCCGTCAGGTGGCCGTCTTCAAAGACCTGCAACAGGATGTTGTAGACATCCGGATGGGCCTTCTCAATTTCGTCCAACAGGATGATCGAATATGGGTTTCTCTTCACCCGCTCGGTCAACTGTCCGCCTTCCTCGTATCCAACGTAACCTGGAGGGGAACCGATCAACTTTGAAACGGAATGTTTCTCCATGAACTCCGACATGTCGAAGCGGATTAGCGCCTTTTCGCTCCCGAACAGGAATTGGGCGAGGCTTCTGGCCATTTCGGTCTTTCCAACGCCGGTCGGACCAAGGAACAGGAATGAACCCGCCGGGCGGTTCGGTGATTTCAACCCCGCCCGGGATCGCCTTATGGCGCGCGCCAAAGCATTGATGGCTCGCTCCTGGCTGACGATCCGACGGTGAAGTTCCTCTTCAATGCGAGACAACCTCTGCATTTCCTCTTCTTTGATAGAGGTAACCGGAACGCCCGTCCACCGCGACACGACATCTTCAATGTCGCTCTTGGTAACGACGCCCATGCTGGTTGTTTCGCTGATGTTGAACTTTTCTCGAACACTCCGCAGGTTCTCGCGCTCGAGCTGCTCCTGGTTCTTGTAATGCTCGGCCTTTTCAAAGTCCTTGCTCGAAATTGCGCTTTCCATCCGGGCGACGATGAATTTGATCCGCCGCTGTATGTCGGTCATCTCGGAAGGAAGAGTCGCCTGGCGCAACTTCACGCGGGCGCCGGCCTCGTCCAGAAGGTCAATCGCCTTGTCGGGCAGGAAGCGATCTGGAATGTACCGGTTCGAAAGGTACACGGCAGACTCGATGGCATCGTCCACATAATTGACCATGTGGAATTTTTCGTAGCGCGGCTTCACTCCCTGAAGAATCCGGACAGATTCGTTCTCACTGGGCGCTCCAACCTTAACAGCCTGGAAACGGCGCTCGAGTGAACGGTCCTTCTCAATGGACTTGCGATACTCCGCAGGCGTCGTCGCGCCAATGCACTGGATCTCGCCACGCGATAACGCAGGCTTCAAGATATTCGCGGCGTCGAGTGAACCCTCGGCGGATCCTGCGCCCACCAACGTATGCAACTCATCGATGAATACGACCGTGTTGGGATTGTCGATGAGTTCCTTCATGATCGTCTTCAGACGTTCTTCAAACTGCCCGCGATACTTCGTTCCGGCAACAATCAGGGACAGGTCGAGAACCAGGATTCGTTTCTCCGCCAGAAACGACGGGACTTCACCGTCAACGATTCGTTGCGCCAGTCCTTCGACAATGGCCGTCTTTCCGACGCCCGGATCGCCGATGAGGACAGGATTGTTCTTCGTCCGCCGGCACAGGATTTGAATGACGCGATCGATTTCCTGATCCCGGCCGACCAGGGGATCGAGGACACCGTCCATCGCAGCCTGCGTGAGATCTCGCGAAAACTCGCTCAGCAGCGGCGTTTCCTTCGGCTTGACCAGCGTCTGCCGATCGACCACGGAACGGGCAAGTTCTTCCCTGATTGCGTTCAGGCGCAGCCCGCGCTCGTGAAGAATCTCGGCAGCAACGCACTTCTCTTCGCGAAGAATTCCGAGCAGGAGATGCTCGGTTCCGATGTGACGATGATTCAGGCGTTCAGCCTCCTCAGCCGCATACGCCAGAATGCGCTTGCACTCATTCGAGAGCGGCAAATCAATCGAGGTCGAAACCTTCTCGCGAATGGTTGTCCGTCCCTCAATTTCTTTTCGGATGCTTTCGATCGAGGAGTGATTACGCAGGAATCGATTCGTCAGGTTCTTGTCTTCCCGGATCAAGCCGAGCAACAGGTGCTCGGTCTCGATGGTGGTGCTTCCGAACTGGCTGGCTTCATAGCGAGCAAAAAAGATTACCCGCCGTGCTCTTTCAGTATATCTCTCGAACATAACGTTTAATTCTCTCGCAACTGCCGTGACCCGCCGTGCCTGGGCCGGAACATCCGGTCCAAAACCTCTCTCATGAACTCAACCCAAAGATTCAGCGGCTGTTCCGGATTTTAAACGAAGCGCCAAGCCCGAACAATAACTTTATCCGAAACTAACCATCCCATCTTCATCCGATCTTCAAATGAAACTTCAAACGACGTCTGCCCTTGATCTCAATTTTCCGAAGTTTCCCGCGTCCATTTCCCAAACCTCATCACATTGGACAGCAATTTTCTCATTATGTGTGACGATGACCGAAGTCAGGTCCCTCTCGCGATGAAGTTCGCGAATTGTTGTGAATATCGCCTCACCCGTCCGATGGTCCAGGTTGCCTGTCGGTTCATCCGCCAGCAAAAGAGATGGATCGCCGATCAAGGCCCGGGCGATTGCCACACGCTGCTGCTCCCCGCCGGAAAGCTCACCAACTTTATGATGAAGCCGATGCCCAAGTTGAACCCGCTCCAGCATTTCCTTTGCCAGCACCTCGATCCGGCTGCGCTCCTCGCCTCGAATCAGCCGCGGCATTACCGTGTTTTCGAGGGCCGTGAACTCGGGCAAGAGATGATGAAACTGAAAGACAAAACCAATGTGGCGGTTTCGAAACCGGGCCAGTTCCTGGGATCCCCATTCAAAAATATTCTCGTTGTTAAAGATCACGCTTCCCCGGGTCGGCGTATCCAAACCACCCAGGAGGTGAAGCAACGTGCTCTTTCCTGCACCTGAAGGGCCAATCACGGCCACAAGACTTCCCTTCCGGACTTCAAAATTAATGTCCCGAAATACCACGACCTCGGAGCCCGGCGTTTTGTAGATCTTTGTGAGATCCCTGGCTTCGATCATTTTCTTATTCGTATCTCAGCGACTCGACAGGCTGGAGTCTAGCGGCCGCGGCAGACGGATACAGCGTCGCAAGAAAGCTGATCAAAATCGCCGATGCGGCAACGATTACCGTGTCGAGTGCCTGAGCCTTGAAGGGGACATAAGCGATGGTGTAGACATCCGGAGCGAGGCTTATGAGATGGTAAGTGTCGGCTGTATAGCTGAAGACATGTCCGAGGACGACACCCAAAACAGTACCGACCAAGCCAATAATCACGCCCTGGTACATGAAGATCCGGCGAATGTTCTGCTGCGTGGCGCCCATCGACATGAGAATGGCCACGTCTCGAGTCTTTTCGAGCACCATCATGATTAGGGTTGCCACAATATTGAGAGCGGCAACTATTACAATGAGGCCTATCGTGATGAACATCACCAGGCGTTCCATCCGCAACGCCTGGAATATCGACTGATTCATGGAGATCCAGTCCGTGAATTCGACATCCGGGCCGAGCTTCTTGACGATTTCCTGACCGATTTCCCTGGCCTGGTAAATGTCGTCAACCTTGACTTCAATAACCGTCGCCACGTCACCGATGGACTGCAGTCTCTGCGCTGCACCAAGGCTCACATAGGCCCACGCGCTGTCGTACTCGAACAAACCGGACGAGAATATACCGGTCACAACGAACGTCCGGACGCGTGGAGCCGCGCCGAGCGGAGTCAACTGAGTCTCTGCGCTAAGCACTTTCAGCCGATCTCCGAGAAATGAACCGAGAGACCGCGCCATCTCCTGTCCAATGATTATCGAGTCCGGGCCGAAGTCTGAAAGCCCCCCTTCGACAATGCTGCCGGAGAGAGCCGATATGCGATTCTCCATCTCGGGCACGATGCCCTTCAGGTAAACGCCCCGGCTCTGTACGCTGCTTGAAATCAGAACGGTCTGATGTATGACGGGCGCGGCGGCGGCAACGCCTTCGACCTGCTCGGTTTCCTTCACGATTTCGTTGTAATTGGTGAAGCCGATCTGCCTCTTCAGAAGATTCAGATGGGGTTGAGCGCCGAGAAGCTTGTTCTGGAGATCCTCGCGAAACCCGGCATTGATCGCCAACGCAATGATAAGAGCCGCAACGCCGGCCGCCACGCCTGCGATCGAAATGACCGTGATCAGGGATATGACAGCTTGCTTGCGCTTGGCTTTGAGATACCGGATTGCAACGACGATCTCAAATCTCATAACTGCCGATTACTCGGGACGAAGGTGCGGGAACAATATCACATCCCGGATCGACGTTGAGTTCGTCAGCAACATGGCCAATCGATCGATTCCGATGCCTTCGCCCGCAGTTGGCGGCATTGCGTAGCTCAAGGCTCGCACGTAATCGTCGTCCATCTCGTGCGCTTCTTCATCGCCGCGCTCCCGCGCCTGCAACTGCGCCAGGAAACGATCCCGCTGATCGACCGGATCGTTCAACTCCGAGTACCCGTTCGCTATCTCCATTGCGCCGATGTACAACTCGAACCGCTCGACCATCGCAGGATCGCTGCTCTTGACCTTTGAAAGCGGCGACAGCTCGATGGGATAGTCATATATTAAGGTCGGCTGTATGAGATGGTCCTCGGCAACCGTCTCGAAGAGTATCCCGACCAGATTGCCAAGTGGCATGCGCGGATCGTACTCCCCATGGACCAGCTTGAGCAGCCGCTCGACCGTCGCGCGATCCGTAAGAGCCGCCTCGTCGATCTTCTCCGGGCAGAACTTGACGATCGCTTCCTTCATCGAAAGCCTGGTCCATTTGTTAAAGTCGATCTCGTGCTCGTCATATTTGACTACGCGTGAACCGCAGACTTTCTCTGCAATGCCGGTAATCATCGTCTCGGTCAAATCCATCAAATCCGTGTAATTGCTGTACGCCTGGTAGAACTCGAGCATTGTGAACTCGGGATTGTGCCGCGTCGAGATACCTTCATTTCGAAAGATGCGGTTCAGGTCATACACGCGATTCAACCCACCCACGATCAGCCGCTTCAAATAAAGCTCTGGGGCGATTCTCAGGTAGAAATTCATGTCGAGCGCGTTGTGATGCGTCTTGAAAGGCTTTGCAAGCGCGCCTCCGGCAATCGGATGAAGGATTGGCGTCTCGACTTCGAGGTACCCGCGCTCATCAAGGAAGTGCCGCAACTCGCGAATGATGAGGCTGCGCTTTACAAAAACGTCGCGCACATCGCGATTGACAACCAGATCGACGTAACGCCGCCGGTATCGGATTTCGACGTCTGTGAGGCCATGCCACTTCTCCGGCAACGGAAGAAAACACTTCGCCAGGAACGTCAACTCCTTCGCAAGGACGGTAAGTTCGCCTGTTCGCGTTCGAAACAGCGTTCCCTCAACCCCGATGAAATCGCCAATGTCGAGCAGTTGATAAAGCTGGAAGTCGCGCTCGGGCAACTGATCCTTCTTCGCGTAAACCTGTACCTGTCCCTCGCCGTCGGAAAGGGCCAGGAATCCGGCCTTGCCGAATGGCCGATGGGCCAGAATCCGGCCCGCGACTCGTACCGTGGCCGGGCTCTGTTCCAGTTCTTCCGCGGATTTCGGGCCAAAATCCTTGACGGCTTGTCCGATAGAATGGGTGTAACGGTAAAACGTGGGGTATGGATCATGGCCAAGCTCCCGAATCTGGCTCAGCTTCTGAACGCGTATCGCTTCAAGTTCTTCCACTAACTCTCCAATTCTCTCTTTATGCTATCCAGGATCCCATTGATGAACGGGGGCGATTCCTGCGAACTATAGCGCCGTGCGATTTCGATCGCTTCGTTCATGACGACAGCCTTTGGCGTTTCCCGGCCGTACATGAATTCCTGCACTGCCATGCGAAGAAGATTCCGATCGACGATGGCCATGCGATCCAGCCGCCAGTTCTCGGCGTGCCGCTGGATCAACGCATCGATCTCCTCGACGTGGTCAATGGTTCTTGTAACCAGCAGGCGGGCGAAATCCACGACAGCGGCGGGCTGGTCCTGATCTTCCCAGAACGTTCCGGCGATTTGCTCGATGCTGTCGCGCGTGATATCCCATTGGAACAACATCTGCAGCGCGTATTCTCTGGCCTTGCGTCGGGTACCCATGAATGCAGAACATCCTTCATAATTGCTTGAGTAAGTTAACCATCTCCACGGCCGCTGCCGCCGCTTCGTAACCCTTATTCTCGGAATTTTTCTCCGAGCGCTCCATCGCCTGTTCTTCGGTGTATGCCGTCAGCACGCCAAAGGTTACCGGAATGCCGGTTTCCAGGGCGACCTGGCCGATGCCGCTCGAAACGTGCTGGCTGATGTATTCGAAATGCGCGGTTTCGCCCCGGACCACGCAGCCTATCGCAATCACGGCGTCGAACTTCTTCGAAATCGCCGCACGCTTGGCGGCCAGCGGAATCTCAAACGCGCCAGGCACCCGAAACACCGACACCTGGCCGGGCGCCACGTTCGCTTGCTGGAATGCTTCCATCGCGCCGGCAATCAGCCGGTCTGAAATCTCGGAATTGAACCGGCTTGCGATAATGGCGAAACGAGATTCTTGGATCATTATTTAATGGCTGCGCCCGGCTTTGGATTGTGCGCGGTCACAGACCGCGCACAATTTCGCATGTTCTGCGACTTTATATGCAAAGCCCGAGTAGCCGCAAGAGGGCTCCACGTCACTTCCCCTGTGGATGCCAGTTCTGAATGAGTGTGATCGGGGAGGAGGCGTCGTCCAGCACCGTGTTGATCAGGAACCGGCCGTCGCGGGTGACATCGTATTGCCGACCCTGTGCACTGTCCGCGGCGCCGCCGAAGATCCGCGGGGGAAACAGCGCCACCGGCGCTCCCGGCTGCAGGGTCGTTTCCGTCGTCGTGATCGGTGCTGCCATCATTTCGCCATTCGGAGCCACGTAGTAGAGCTCCTTTCCATCGTGCCGCCATGCCGGAAAGATGCCACTGGCCGTGGACACCTGCCACTGCCCACTGGCCGCCTGGCCCGTTGCGCCGGGTGCTGCAGGCGCGGCAAACGGCCGGATGTAGATCTCGTTGCGTCCCGATTCGTTCGATTGATACGCCACCCAGCGGCCGTCCGGCGAGAACCGGCCGAAGAGCTCATTGAAGTTGGTCTTCAAAAACACCCACGGCTTCCGGTCCCCGGTGAGCGGCAGTACCCATAAATCTTGCGCCGTCTGCGGATCCGCGCTGTGATACAGGAGGAATCGGCCATCCGCGGACCAGTCGTTGGCCAGCTTGTGTTGGGAGGATTCCACGAGAAGTTCTTCCACTCCCGCCCCGCTCGATGGTTTTTGATAGAGGTCGCGCAGCCCCTTCCGGTCCGAGTCGAACGCGATCTGGCTGCCGTCGGGGGACCAGAGGGGGTAGCGGTCTATCGCCGCATCAAACGTGAATCGACTCGTGCGGGTTCCGTCCAGCAGCCAGATGTCCTGATTGCCTTGCACCGTGCGGACCACGGCCACCCGCCGGCCATCTGGAGAGATGTTGGGGAGACGGAGATTATTGTCATCCGGCGCGCCCATGGTGCCCAACGCCTTGCCGGACCGGTCGAACCAGGCCAGTTGCCGCCGGCTGGTCCCGCCCGTCCGGTAGGCCACCAGACCCGTGGCCGATACCGATACGGCGCTCCCAGTGGAACCGGCGTCGAAGGCCACCAGATCGGCCATGGTCACGGGATCCCCGGTGAGCGCCTGCTGTTCCAGATCCAGATGCTGGGCCACGAGCGTTCCCGCACGCACCCACACGAGCCAGCCGCCCATCATGTCCATCATCCCAGGCACCCCAGGCACCCCAGGCAGCCCCTGCAGGTAGACGCCCCGCGTATCGGCCGGCGTCAACCGCTTCGTGTCTCCGGATTCGAGCGAGCCCAGATAAATTCCTGCGGTTTCCGGCGATCCTTGCGCGAATAACAGGAATTGGCGGCCATCGGGCAGGAAGACCGGAAACCGCTGGCTCCCC
>CAMAWS010000048.1 GCA_945861845.1 Candidatus Sulfopaludibacter sp. SbA3
CCGAAGAAATTGCTCACCAGCGCTTTCGATCGGGAATCGGCGAGCATCCGACGCACTTGTTGTTCGAGCATTGCAGGATCGTTGAGTTCGCCCTGTTGGGCCAGATCGAGAAGCCGTTCGTCAGGGATGCTGCTCCAAAGGAAGAATGACAAGCGGGACGCACTATCCTTATTGAAAGAGTTACACGAAGGGCGGGCATGGTCCCGCCCTTCGTGTTTTTGTTCGTGTGAGATTATGTGGGGACCTTGACGGAGTCTTCGCCCTTGGGGATGGCCCAAGGAAGAATGTGATTCATAAATCCGCTGCGCCCCGCCTGGCTAAGCTTCTGCTGAAACGAATACGCCCGATTTGTTATGAAACGATACGGTCAGCAGCTTGGCGTGGACGGAGTACGATTCGCCGCGCTTTTTGCATAACACGACGGATGCTACCGCCTCCAGGGTTGGGTCGCGGAACCGGAACGACTGACCAATGGCAAGGGGTACTTCCGAATAGAAACTCATACCGCTGAGTGAAAGGTCCCGCATCTTGACGGACATCCCGTGCGGCTGCCCAACCGGATAGACAGTCCCGAGATTGCTCTTGTCCGTGCGCGAGCCCGTGCGGCGCCCGAAGGGTTCGCTGGGATTCGAGCCAAGCGTCGGTGGTGGGTCTAATGGGCTGCGGCAGCGGTCGCAGCGCGACTCCGGCCCTATCGACTGCAGCTGTTCGGCGCGGCAAAGGGGACAATTCAGACGGACCGGTCTATTCACCACCTTCGGCGCGTATGTAGACGCTGGGACTGGCGCATAAACGGACACCATTCTTGCGAAGCTACCGAACCGATGCTCCGAATCGAGACTAGCTGGCGATTCATGCCGCAATTGCTGCAACGCCTGCGTCCGACTGGCACTGGAGTCCTTAGCCTCGTTGCTGAGTGCCTGATACGCTTCGTTGATCCGGGCTGCCATTTCATGACTGCCACCCAAATCGGGGTGCATTTTCATCGTAACCATCAGCTTGAGATATCTGGCTTTGATGGTCTCCTGAGAATCGCCGGGCTGCACATTGAGAATGCTGTAGAAGTCGGCTCGATTCCTTTTCATCGGGTTTCATCCATATTGACTGGATTATCGGCACGGCCACGAAATACTTTAGAGAAATCTTTGGGGAAACCGGGATTCAAATCCAGGGGCCGGGTCGTGGCGTCAACTCCGAAACTGTCGGGAATTCCAAGCACAGCATCGTCACAGCTACCAGTTCTCGACAGACAACCCGTCTATTTGATCGAAATGAACATCGCGAGACACTAAAGTCAAATTGTGCTGCTGCGCAGTAGCGGCGATCCAAATGTCGTTTTCCGGAATTGGACGGCCTTTCTCACGGAGCAGATTTTTTAGGTGCCCGTATTTTTGAGCAGTTGTGGAATCGCAAGCTAACACACGATTCGCTGCTGTGAATTGATCAACTGACTGGAGGTTCGATTCCAGGCGGCTGGACTTGCGAGCACCGTAGTAAAACTCCCCCAACACGATGCTTGAAACGAAGACCTCAGTCGCTTCGGTGAGCCGTTCCTGAACAACAGGATCTTTAGCGAAGATCGCAATAACGATATTCGTATCGAGAAGAAAGCTACCACTCACTTAGATTCACCGCTTCGCAACCTTCTTCGATTGCATCTTGCATACATTTGAGATCGTCTGCAGGAATGCAACCTCCAAACGAAATAAGTGTGTCTCCGCGGATCCCTCGTGGCCTGATTTCGTCAAGATCGCGTGCAAGCTCCAAGAAGCGTTGAAACTGCGACTCAGACGCCCGATGAAGCAATTCGGACAAACGATGAAGCAGTTCGTTGATTTCTTGATCGATTGCGGACATCGGAGGCTTCCTCCTTCTGCGAGTATAACCGTTGTTTCTTTGTGTAGTGCTACGATCTCCAGTTCCTGAGATGATGATTCAGTGTGTCACCTATCTGTTGCCAACGGAGTTTCCCTGTCGTTCACCCTGGACAATTCGGACCATGCCGCCTTCACTCCAGCGTGCCGACTCTGAATTTACGACAAAAGATCAGCGAAGTGTCAGGCCTAACGACTGGCCATCCTGCCTATAGAGCCGGACAGTCCCGGACGAAGGCAAGGATGACGGACTGAACAAAATGACCTGAGTCGCGTAGCCCCCGCCGTTGACTAGGTGAGGAAAAGCATAGGCGATATTGGTTGTAGCATCGGCCTCGTTGACGACCGTCATTGTCGTGATAAGGAAGTCGCGACGCTCATTGTAGCGGACCCGTATTCCCACGACGGTAATCAGAGTACTGTTGGTCGAGGTTACGCGCAGAATTCCCTGAAACGGAAGCGTAACATTTGCGAATGCGGCAACCTGATTCAGCGTTAGGGCGGTCTGGCCGTTGCTTGGTATGCGCAGTGAAGCAACCGGAGCCGCCGCCGTTCCATCTTTAATGAACTTATTAGATTGTTAGTACGGTCGCCATCTGAACACAATGCCTGACGACCAGTCAAGATTTCGCAGGTTGAGCAGGTTGCCTCTGAGTCAGCGTCAGACGGAAGGTAAACCAACAGTTAGGTCGGCCTGCCTCATAGAGTCACAAGTCGAGTCCACTTGGGCCGCAAAATCCTCAAACATCCGGGCTAGAAAGCGGGAGCCGGCGGCAACGCCGGCCTGGTGAACTGGTCGCCGGGACGGGAAGGGCGGTCGCCCAACCGCACGCGGATCCTGGCGGCATCCTGGCGCGAGGCGTCGGCCAGGCGCGCCAGCGAATCTCGCTCCTCCTGCGACGCGGCCCGTTCCGACTTCCAGCTGTACAAAATACTGAGGTGGTCCAGTGCGGCTGCAAACTGGGGGTCCAGCTCAACGGCCTTTCTCCCGTGCTCGATTCCCTGCTCGACGATGCTGGCGGCATCCGCCGGCGAAGCCGATCCGCGCGATACAAAGACAGAATTCGTCGCAGCGATCCAGTAGTGGCGGTCCCTGTCTTTGGGATCCAGATCCACGGATGTCATCAGCAGCGAGTTCGCTTTCCTGAACTGATCGATGGTTGGAACCTCGCTCCATTGCAACACCGCAATCGCACCCAGCCACTCGATCGCCTCGACGTTCCGGGGTTCGACTTCGAGCACTTTCTGGAATTCAGCGGCCGCCAGGGCCAGGAGCCTGTTTTCGTTTGAAGAGTAATACTCGTTGACGTAGGTTCCGCCCAGCGCAAGGCTGCGCTCCTTCGCGCTGAGGCTCGGCATCCTGGCGAGCAGCAGTTCGACGGTGGCAATACTCGTCGACGCCCTCGCGTTAGTCAACGCAGTCCAGCCCCGGCCATCTTTTGCATTCGGGTCGGCGCCGGCATCGAGCAGGCTGCGAGCGACCTCCGTGTGACCGCCCAACGCGGCTCCCATCAACGCAGTCAGGCCAGTTGTCATTGACACCTTCGCGTCGGCTCCAGCGGCCAGCAGCAACAGGACCGTTTCGGCTCGACCGTCGTATGCGGCCTCCAGCAACGCGGTTGTACCTGTATCAGACCTGGCATCAACAACCGCACCCGCGCCCAGCAACAGGCGAACAATTTCCGAATGACCTTTTTGCGATGCAGCCATCAAAGCGGTCGAGCGATTGGTCAGCGCAAGGTTGGGATCGGCGCGCGATGCGAGAAGGACACGAACAACCTCCGTGTGGCCGGCAAATGAAGCGTCGATCAGCGCGGTCAAACCGTTCGCTGCGCGCGCGTTTACGGCCGCGCCGGCGCCGGCCAGTGCGCGAACCACTTCGGTATGACCCGCCTGCGCTGTCTTCATAAGGACGGTCGAACCATCCATCAGCCTCGCATCGACGGCGCTCCCTGCCTGCAATAAAAGCCGCACGGTTTCGAGGTGCCCACCATAGGCCGCCGCCAGCAAGGCGCTGGAGCCATCAACGGCTTGGGCGTTCACCGATGCGCCGGCAGCAAGGAGGACGCGAACCATTTCTGTTCGACCGTCCTGCGCAGCGCCCATCAGCACAGTGGAGCCATCGCCGAAGGTCATGCTGGCATTAGCCCCGGCTTCCAATAGGACACGGACCAGATCAATGCGGTTCCCAGTCGTGGCCATAATCCAGAGCGGTTCGAGCGATCTGGAGTTTGGATCTGCCCCGGCGTCCCGCCAGGCTTTCAATTCCGCGTCACGGGTATCGTCCTCGGCCACCACCTGAAGCAATGCGTATTGCCTGCCGATTGTTGCGACACGGCTGACTTCCCCAGGACGCAGTCCCTCAAGCGCTGCTTGAAATTCGGGCCTTAACTGGCTGATCGCCATAGCCCCGAGGTATCCGCCTCCGCGAGCAGAAGGATCAACGGAGTGCACCCTGGCAAGCTCGTCAAACTTCTCCCCAGTCAGCACGCGAGCCCGGAGATCATTTGCTTCCGATTCGGTTCTTACGACGATAAGGCGAAGGCCGGCCAATCCGGCCTGCGGGAGGGCCAGGACCGCCGTAACAAGGAGAGGCAGGACGATAATCCAGCAGGCTATCCGTTTCATGATTTCATTTTTGTTCATTGCACAAAAAAGGCGAACTCCCGCAATTGCGGGAGTTCGCCTGATTGAGAAACCAGGATTAGAAGTTCAGGCGTGCGCCCATCGTCACTCTGCGCCCGGAACCAGCCGTCGTGATCCGGCCGAACTGGGCATTGTTCATGTCGACGTTGGGAGCTCCGAATACCGGATGATTCAACACATTTACGACATCCAGCCGGAATTCGAATTCCCGGGCTTCGGCAATACGCACTCTTTTGAGCAGGTTCATGTCGAAGTCCAGGCGTCCCGGCCCCTCGATTGTGCGGATTCCGAGACTGCCGATCTGTCCGGGGCCCGGATTTATCAATACCGGATTGCCTGCGGCGTCGAAGATCGCCCGGTTGGTATACGCTGTGCTCAGCGTGTTCGTTGTGGTCACGGATGCGCGGCCCGGATCCGAACCTGCCGCTCCCAGTCTCAAGGTTGGGAAGTACGTCGGGAGGCTGCCGTCCGTCATTCGAGTAACCTTACCGTTGGGCAGTTCGCCGACGATCATCGGCGTATTCACAGCCTGTTGGTAGATGTTCATCAGGCCGCTCGCCGCAATGGTCAGCGGAGCGCCGGAACTCCAGCTCAGTACGCCACCAAGCTGCCAGCGTTCGACGATTCGCGACAACCAGCCGGAAGTCGAGCCCAGGAGCGCGCGGCCCGGGCCAAACGGCATCTCAAACGTGCCGTTGCTTGTGATGTTGTGGGTCCGGTGGAAGGCCAGAACCGACTTGTCCAGGTTCCGGTTGAGAGGATCCCGGGCAGCAAGGTTGTTGTCATCGTTCGACAGGCCGATCGTCCGGCTCCACGTGTAACCCGTCCGGTTCGTGATGCCGTGCGAAAGGCGCTTTGTCATTTGCACCTGCAGCGAGTGGTACGTGGAATTGCTGAGGTTTCCATTCAATCCGGCTGAAGCGAACTGCGGGTTCATCACAAGATAGTTCTCGGGGAACAGGCCACTGTTACGAATGAAACCACCGCCCTGTCCAGTTATTGCCGTGCTGGTGTTCAGCACGTTCGCCATGCCGCCCACACTTCCGTCGGCCAGAAGCGTGCGGGTTGGCGTGTACAAGCGCAACGCCTGGGATCCGGTAACCGTCGTGCCGTTGACAACACCGGCGCCGGGAATATTCATTCCGCGCAACATTTGATCGAACAGCGGAGCGTTACCACCGGCCCGCGTTACGTTGAATGCATCAAGGAAGGCGCCCTGAATTTTGGTGTAGTTGAGATCGTCGCGGCCATAGAGCTTCGTGCTCTTGCTCCCGACATAGGAAACGTCGAGGAGCAGGTTGTTCATCAGCTCGGTCTGGATCGACAGGTTGAAGTTCTGAACGTACGGAGAGACGCGGTTCGGCTCGTACGTGTTCATAGTGAGGGTCCGGGAATCGGTGAGCGGAACTGCCGCGAGCGGCTGGAACTGGGGAGCATAGGGCAGCCTGACGTTGGCCAGGTTCCAATAAGCCGTCTGGGTATACGTCAAACCGTTTCCGCCCGTAATCCCGGCGAGGCCCGGCAAGGTGCCGCCGCCGGCATCGAGACCGCCGGCGCCCATGGCGCCTTTGATCTGAGCGCCGGTGTAGCTGACGCCGTAACCGCCGCGAAGAACCGTGCTTCGCCCTAACCCTGGAACGGAATAGCTGAAGCCCACGGCGGGGGCAAAGTTGTTCCAGTCATCGTTGAAGAGTTGCTTCTCCGGAGAGGGCGAGTTCTTGCCCACAAGCTCGACGGTCGTCAGGGCGCCGCAGCCAATACCGCAAAGCCCGTTGTACCCGTTCACGACACGGCCGGCCAAGCCGCGCCCTTCGTAGGGCACGCCAAAATACTCGTAATGTATTCCGAGGTTCAACGAGAGGTTCGATGAAACCTTCCAGTCGTCCTTGAAGAACCCGCTGAACTCGTTTGCGCGCCAGTCGCGTTTCTTCAGCGTAATTCCGTCCTGATAACCCTTGAACGCAAGCGGGCCCGACGAGCTCACAAGATCGAATCCCTGCCGGATGTTGTCGATGGAACCGGCCAGGTTATACAGAACGTTCCGGGCGTTGGTGGAGTTGTTGTTACTCAGGCCGGGAACCGTAATGGTGGTAATTGGCGCCTGGAAGTTGCCCGCGCCGATGGTGGCATACGGAGTAAAGTTGTTGTCATTCCATCCGTCGGTTCGGTCGCGCCGAAACTCGCCGCCCGCCTTGAACGCGTGCTTACCGCTAACCCAACTGATCGTATCGCCGTAACTCAGCAGCGGGCTCCACGATCCACGGGTGGAACCGAAGCCGGCGCTGAACTGCATGTAGCCCTGCCCGTAAAACTGTGGAATTACCTGCAGCGGCAGTCCGTTATATTTCGGGAGGAGCGAAAACGCTTCCTTGGCGGACTCTTCAGTGACCTCGCCCGTGTACCCCTCGCGTCCGACATACCACGGGGCCCAGCTCTGGATCTTGTGGGCACGGAAACCAACGCGGAGTTCGTTCACGACGTTCGATGAAAGCGTCGATACCAGCGAAAAGTTGTACAGGCGCGGATGCTTGCGGTTGGCGCCATCATAACCATCGGGCCACTGCATGAGACCGGCCTGAGCCGTGTGGTTCAGCCCCCGCTCATAGGTGTAAACGAAACTGGCCTTGTTGGATGCATTGAAGTTGTGATCGAGCCGCACGTTGATCTGGTCCCGGTTGTTCTGGTCGTAGCCATTCCCGTCCGAGAGGTCCTGTCCACTAATGCGGCGTGTAAACCGGATTCCCGCCGTATTCAATCCGTCGCCGACCGTAAAGTCATTTGGCCGCGGCATGCGGGCGATTACCGACTGCATATAGCCGGTCGGATCAAAACCAGCCCGGTTCGAATCGTAAGAGAAAAGGTTGATCGACTGCAGGGAGCCCGTCGCGGCCGCCGGCCTGACGGGGTTCCCCGACCGGTCCACGGTGGGGACGTTCTGGAATACGTTCTGATTATCCACTCCGGGAAAGAAGCGGAAGATACCTTGCCGGGCTTCGTTCGTGAGAACGGTCCCGACGAAATTCTGTTTCGCAACCCATCGCTGTTCGTCGACAAGGACGAAGAAAAATGTTTTGTTCTTGATGATGGGGCCGCCGAGGCGCCCGCCTACCTGGTTCCGGTTTTCCCAGTCCGCCTTGATGCCGTTAAAATTGTTGAACCAGTTCGCACCGTCGAGCGCCGAGTTCCGGTTGAACCAGAACACGGACCCCCGGAAATCGTTCGTTCCCGAGCGCGTCACCATCTGAACCTGGCCTGAACCGCGGGTCGCTTCGGCGTCCACTGTACCGGTTGTGATTTTGACTTCTTCGACCAGGTCTGAACTCGTGTAGGTCGTTGCGAATGTCCCCTGGTTGTATCGTCCCGCGGAAACGTTGAAGCCGTCGCGGCTGACAACCACCTGGCTGATGCGGCCGCCGGCGAAGTAGCCGTCGATGTCGCCATCCGTCGGCCCCGAACCGCCCACTCCGCGGATCAACTCCAGCACGTTGCGATCGCCGGTAGGCAATTCACGAACCTGCATTTCCGGCAGGACTGTACCAATCGAAGACGATGTCGTGATCAGCGCGCCGCCAGCATCGGCGGTCACGTCCACTGTCGTCGCGACTTCGCCTACCTGAAGCATGAAGTTCAACCTCACCTGCTGAGCGCCGCCCAGGGTGACGTTGTTATTGGTTGCAGTCTGGAAACCGGGCAGCGTGGCAGTCACCTGGTACGTGCCCGTCTGCAGCGCGGGAAACACATACGTACCGGTTTCGTTCGTCAGGACCATATTGACAATTCCCGTGCCGACGTTACGCGCAGTAACCTCAACCCCCGGAATCAGGGCGCCCGTTGGGTCGGAAACCGTACCTCCCAATGTTGCATTGCTTGTCTGAGAGTACGCAGCCGATGAGGTAAGGATCAAAATAAGCAGAAAAAGTGCACTGAATTTCTTCATTGTTCCACTCCCAAGCACTACCAATAGATTTAAGGTGAGGGCTGACTCGATCGAATCAGGCCGCCAAGGTAAACAATCATGCCACGACAAAAGACCTCAACACCACTTTAATAACCCTGGAAACACATGCCCTGAAAGCGGAGCGACAAGGAGGGCGGATCACTGCTGCAAACGTTCACTCGCTGTCCGCCGTGGCAACAATCGCGCGCTTGCCAGTTTCGCGATGTTTCGTCATAATCACCCGGATTTTGTAAGTACGGTCATTCGGATTATCCAGCCACGGTCGTCTGTTTCTGATGGAGAGAAGAGGAGGGTTGATGCGAGCTCGAACGTTCCTGCTAGCGAGTCTAGTTGCGTGTTTCTTCGCGGTGGTTTCCGGGTTTGCGCAGGAAGGTCACCCGCTGAAGGGCACATGGTCCGGCGATTGGGGATCGTCGGCAGATAATCGAACCCACCTGACATTCGTCATGAACTGGGACGGCAAGAATGTAACTGGCATCGTCAACCCCGGGCCAAATTCCTTTCCAATCAAAAGCGTTGTTCTTGATGTGACGAACTGGACAGTCCGGATCGAAGCGGACACAAAAGACCCGTCAGGGGCTTCCGTTGCGATCACTGCACAGGGGAAATTGGAAGACCTTGAGTCGTACCATCGTACGC
This sequence comes from Candidatus Sulfopaludibacter sp. SbA3, assembly GCA_945861845.1. Lineage (GTDB taxonomy): Bacteria > Acidobacteriota > Terriglobia > 20CM-2-55-15 > 20CM-2-55-15 > CAMBFR01. The sequence continues at coordinate 9,118 of CAMAWS010000048.1, forward strand.
TTACAGGCACGTGGCGCCAGGGCGCCACGCAGGGTGATTTCAAACTCACCAGGGATTAGAGAATGCGAGCACTTGGAGAAAAGGTAATGAAGACCCGCGGGCTTGTGGCTGCAGTCCTGACACTGCTCATGTTGCTGGCAGCGCCGCTATCGGCGCATCACTCCTTCACCGCAACCTATGACAGCGGGCGGAAAGTAACCCTCCGCGGAACCGTTACGCGGATCGACTGGGTGAACCCCCATGCCTACTTCTATATTAATGTTACGGACGCGAGCGGCATTGTTACGAACTGGGCGCTGGAATTCGGAAACATTTTCGATCTGGAACGGAGCGGGTGGACTGAAGAGTCGCTCCCGATAGGCGAGGCAGTCGCTGTGGAAGGCGTCCCGGCGAGAGGTCCTGCGAGACGGGCTTATGCGCAGTCGGTCACCCGCGCATCCGGTCAGCGATTGTTTGCGATAACCCAGCGGCCTGCACCGCCAGCCCGCCCCGAGCCCGCTCCGCGCTGGCCTGATGGCAAAGTGCGATTGGGCCCAGCACCTGGAAAGAAAGGATACTGGGGGCCTGCCAGCGCGGTTGGCCTGGTCGAGCGGACTGGCGCGCCGATCGCCATGAACGCCGACGCCATACTGGACAACATTTCCGATGCGGACCGTGTGGCTCCATTCCAGCCATGGGCCAAAGCTTTATACGAACGGCGCCAACGCCGCCTCCTGCAAGACGATCCGCTCACTCGGTGCCTTCCTCCAGGCGGACCTCGGCAGTTTCACACGCCCTACGGTATTCAGATGGTCGAACAGCGTGAGGTGAACCGCATCCTGGTGCTCCTGGGAGGCGGCAACCGCAACTGGCACGTCATAAATACGGATGGACGCCCGGTCGGCCAGGCCGCGGAGGTCGTTCCTACCTTCTACGGGACTTCTGTCGGCCATTGGGAGGGTGATACACTCGTTGTCGAAACTGTCGGATTCAATGACAAGTTCTGGTTTACCAGCGGTGGGCTCCCGCATACCGACGCATTGCATTTGACCGAGCGTATTTCAAGGCCCGATCTGAATACATTGAGATACGACGTGACCGTGGATGATCCTGGAGCGTATAGTCGGCCTTGGACGGGCGGCTGGACCCTCCAGTGGGTTCCGGACGAAGAGATTCAGGAATACTTTTGCGAAGAGAATGCCGAATCAACGTTCGATCGCTAGGAGAAAACAACGATGAGACATTACGCACTTGGTTTGTTGGCAGTGAGCCTGGGAATGGCGCTGGCTGTGGCGCCGCTCATGGCGCACCACTCTTTTGACGCGGAATACGACGCCGCGAAGACGGCGAATCTCAAGGGATTCGTTACGAAGATCGAATGGGGTAATCCGCACGCCCATGTCTTCATTAATGTCGAAGACAAGTCTGGAAAAGTCAGCAGCTACTCCATTGAACTCGGCCCGCCATACGCACTCGTGCGGGGCGGCTGGCAGCGGACTACGGTGAACATCGGCGACAGCATCACCATGGAGAACGTGGCCCTGGCGAAAGATGGAAGCAACAAGGCGGGCGCCACCCGGGATTCCGTTTTGGTTCTGTCCACCGGCACGAAAATGGTCCTGAGGTAAGGCTATATGATCGGCCATTTCAGAACTGTAGCTGTGGCGTTGCTGCTGTCCATGCTGGCACTACCTGCCTTGGCCCAGGATGCCACCCCACGCTGGCCGGACGGGCATCCAAACCTGGGATCCGCACCCGAAGCCAAGGGTTACTTTGAAACTCGTCCGGGTGGAGGAGGCGGAGGCGCCCTGGCTTATCCGCGTCCAGCAGCCATGCCCTTGCAACCCTGGGCGAAGGCGCTGACCGCGTACCGCGATTCCCTCGTTGAATTCTATCCACCCGGAGTGCGTTGCAAGCCCACTGGCGGACCGGGATTCTTCGGTGCGGCAGGCTTTGAAATCGTTCAGTCGCCCGATCTGCAGCAGATCTTCCTGCTGAACATAACGGGACCGCATTCCTGGCGTGTTGTCTATATGGATGGGCGCCAGCACCCCGCAAAACTTCGGCCAACCTATTTCGGGCATTCCATCGGTCGATGGGAAGGAGACACTCTCGTCATCGATACTGTCGGCTTTAACGAAAAGGCCTGGCTGCGAGGCACATTTCCGACCACCACACAACTGCACACCGTCGAACGGATCACACGCGCGAATCTCCAGTCGTTCCGGTATGAGGTGACGGTTGAAGATCCCGGAGCCCTCACCGCGCCCTACAGCGGAGGATTTGAGATCACTCCCATGACCGCATCGTTGTGGATCAAGGATGGAGAGCCGTTCGAATACATCTGCCAGGATATTGGCGGCTAGAGAAAAGGGCCGAGTTCGGTGTCGCAACGCAAGCCTTGCTGCGACACCGAACTCGGCCCTTTTCATTCAGCCCGGAAAAATCAGGCCTTCTTTTTCTTCGGCTTCTTTTTTTCTCGCTTCGGTCTATTTTGACTTCCCATGACGGAAGTATGCCACGCTTTTTGAGCCGCACCTATCGAGATTCGATGATGGATCTGCAACCAACGCTCACAGGTTCCCTGCTTACGCTTCGGCCTCTCGCCCCGCGGGATTTTCCCGCTCTATTCGCCGCGGCTTCCGACCCGCGAATCTGGGAGATTCACCCGGTACCCGATC
>CAMAWS010000049.1 GCA_945861845.1 Candidatus Sulfopaludibacter sp. SbA3
ACCGCCTGGGTTCACTCGAGGGGCGCCGGGTCGTCTTTCTCGCGCGGCATAATCGCAATCATACGATCACGCCTTCAGAATTGAATTTTCGCGCGAACATCTACGGCTTCAAGACCCTTGGCGTGGAATGGCTGCTCTCCGCAAGCGCAGTCGGCTCGTTGCGTGAGGAACTTCGTCCCCTGGACATTGTCCTGCCCGACCAGTTTTACGATCGCACCAGGAATCGGATCTCGACGTTCTTCGGGGAAGGCGTGGTCGTTCACGTCAGCTTTGCGGATCCGATCTGCCAGCAATTGGCCGGCATCATCCAACAGTCGGGAAAAGATGCGAATATTCCCGTCAAGCGCGGCGGCACCTATGTCTGCATGGAAGGCCCCCAGTTCTCGACAAAGGCCGAGTCCAATGTCTACCGCGGATGGGGAATGGACCTGATCGGCATGACGAATCTGCAGGAAGCCAAGCTGGCACGCGAAGCCGAGATCTGCTACACAACCATGGCCCTGGTTACAGACTATGACTGCTGGCATCCCCAGCACGACGCAGTGACCGTCAGCGAAGTAATTGAGAACCTGAAGCGGAACAGTGAAAACGCCCAGAAGATAATACGGGCCGCAGTGAAACAACTTCCCGTTGAAAGAAAATGCAAGTGCGCGAGCGCGCTGAAACACGCCATCATGACAGATCTCAAGAAGGTGCCGGAAAAGACAAGGACCAGGCTGGAGCTGCTGCTTAGAAAGTATTTCTAAATTGAACGTTCTCCTCACCGCAGACCACGAGCTTCGCTCCGGCTGGAAATTCGTGGCATATGCCCTCCTTTTCTTCCTCCTCCTGATTGGAGCTGTCTTTGCGACGGGTCTCATATTCGAGAGGGATTCGGCGCAGGAAGGTCAGTTGACCGCGCTTGCCTTGCAGGCGCTCGTGTTTTTTATTCCGGCAACCGGCGCGCTCGCATTAGTGGCCCTCATGGTGGAACACAAGCCGATTGCGTACTTCGGTGTGATGCTTCACGAAAGATGGTCCAGGGATCTGCGCTTCGGGATCCTGGTCGCGTTCGCCATGCTTGGCGTGCTGGTTGCGGGGAGCTTTGCCTTTGGTACCTTGACCATAGCGTGGACGGCGGGCAAGGCACCTGTCCTGGAATTAATTACTACGGTTCTTGTGCTGGCGGTATCGGCCGCAAACGAGGAATTGATTTTTCGAGGTTATCCGCTGCAGGTCCTCATGCGAGGTATCGGCGCCTGGCCCTCGATGCTGGTTATGTCCCTGATTTTCGGCCTGGTGCACGCGTCCAATCCCAACGCGTCGTCCCTCGGAACAGTGAACACCTTCCTGGCCGGGCTGATGTTATCGATCGCATACGTAAAAACCCGGTCTCTCTGGTTGCCATACGGAATTCACATTGGGTGGAATCTGGGGCTGGGCTTTATCATGGGTTTCCCTCTTTCGGGCATCGGCATCGCCTCGGTTTGGAGTTCCAATGCAACAGGGCCGGAGTTGATTCTTGGGGGAAGTTATGGACCCGAGGGTGGTTTGCTCGCAACGTGCATCTTCGTTGGGGCCGCAATTACAATTCGGGCCGCGGGCGTAGTGGAGATAAGTCCGAAAATGCGCGCGGCATTAGCTGGAGGTATGAAAGAGAAATGAGTGGCTCGATTTTGATCGTTGGTTCGGTGGCTTTTGACTCGGTGAAAACGCCATTTGGAGAAGAAGATGACATTTTCGGTGGCACCGCAACTTATTCATCAGTGTCTGCCAGCTTTTTTTCGCCGGTAAGACTGGTTGCCGTCGTTGGAGACGACTTCGGCGAAAAAGAAATGGACGTCTTCCGCAAACACAAGGTGGACACGGAAGGCCTCACGCGTATGCCGGGCAAGACGTTCCGATGGAAGGGTGAATACGGATACGACCTCAACGAAGCACGCACGCTCGACACGCAGCTCAACGTTTTCGAGAAGTTTGATCCCGTCATTCCCGAGCAGTATCGCTCGTCGGAATACGTGTTTCTCGGGAACATCGATCCCGATTTGCAGTTGAGCGTTCTCCAGCAGATCAAGCGGCCCCGCATCGTCGCCTGCGACAGCATGAATTACTGGATCAAGGGAAAGCCGGAAGCGGTCAAGCGAACGTTCTCACACGTGGACATCGTGGTCATCAATGAGGCCGAAACGCGGATGCTGGCCAACGAGTCGAACCTCGTCAGGGCCGCCAACAAGATTCTCGCGATGGGCCCCAAGACCCTTATCGTGAAGCGCGGCGAATATGGCGTGCTGATGTTCAACGGCACGTCGGTGTTCGCGGCGCCTGCGTTCCCGCTCGAAGACGTTTTCGATCCGACAGGGGCCGGCGACTCCTTCGCCGGGGGCTTCATGGGGGCCCTGGCACAGGAAGGCACCGTCAACGAACGCGCCTTTCGCCGCGGCATCATATACGGCTCCGTAATGGCATCATTCAATGTGGAGCAGTTTGGCCTGAAGAGGCTGACTGGCCTGACGCGCTCCGATATCGACAGCCGGTTCTATCAGTTCAAGGCATTGACTCATTTCGAAGAACTGTAACCAACAGGTATGGAATCACTGGATGTTCTAATTGTCGGCGCCGGACCTACCGGGCTGGCCTGCGCCATCGAGTCCCAGAAGCTTGAACTTAAGTATGTGGTTCTCGAGAAGGGCTGCCTGACAAATTCAATTTTTCACTTTCCTGCGCAAATGATCTTTTTCACGACGCCGGAATTGCTTGAAATCGGGGGCATGCCGCTGGTCTCTGAGCGCGAGAAACCGACGCGAAACGAGGCATTGAAATACTATCGGCGGGTTGTTGGCGCTTATGGCTTGAATGTCCATCCATACACGGAGGTGCTGCGCATAGAAAGGACCGCAGAAGGTTCTTTTACTGCGGTCACACCCGCAGGCGCCTACAATGCCCGGGCCGTCGTTATTGCCACAGGCTATTACGACAATCCCAACTTCATGGGAATTCCAGGAGAGGACCTGCCCCACGTCTCGCATTACTACAGCGAAGCCCATGCTTTCTCGAACCGCGATGTCGTCGTAATCGGCGGGAAGAACTCGGCGGCGGAAGCCGCGCTGGAACTATTTCGAGGCGGCGCGCGCGTAACGCTGATTCATCGAGGCGCTGAACTCGGCCAGAACGTTAAATACTGGGTCCGGCCCGACATCGAGAATCGGCTTAAAGCGGGGGAGATCAAGTCTTATTTCAATGCAAAGGTGAATGCAATCACTCCCGGCTGCGTAAACATTTCGCAGCAGGGATCGCAAATCGAAGTTGCAGCACAACACGTATTCGCGCTCACCGGATATCACTGCACGACGAGGTTCTTCGATCAACTAGGCGTGACTTACGATCGCGAGACTCTCAAACCGCAATTCGATTCCAAGACTTTCGAAACAAACGTATCAGGGGTTTACCTTGCGGGATCCGTAACAGGCGGAAAACACAACGGCGATATCTTCATAGAAAACGGCAGGCTGCACGGCGCTGTTGTGGCCAGCATGATCAGCAGTAAATCCACGAACGCGCGGTCATAACACCGCGCGTCTTATTCTTTGCCGGCGTATGCTGCAACGGCGTCTTCGTACTTATCGTGGAGCTGGATCTCGAAGAACTCCTCCACACGCTCGGCAGGCCACATTTCGATAGCATCCCACGCCATGCGTTCACACACGTGAACGCAGATCTTGCATCCGATGCATTCATCAAAACGGATCTGGACATTGGGAATGATCACGTTGGTTCCGTCGGAATTGTCTCGAGGAGTAAGTTCTATGCAATCCACCGGACAGAAACTCACGCAGGCCTCGCAGCCGGTGCAGTTGTCGGGCATCACAACTGCGATCTCCTTGGGTTTCTTCTTCTTCCGCGTAATCTTTGAAGGAGCTTCGGGAATGATTGAAGTCGGGTTCGCCTTCTTTGGATCGTAAGCCATTATCAGTGCTCTCCTAAGACAGATGAAAGATCAATTGTACCTTTAAAGCTCAATATCCGCTCGATCGTCTCGCCGATCTGGATGTTCGGGGTCGAGGCGCCTGCCGTAATTCCGATAGTCCTGGCGCCTTCGGGGAACCAGCCACCAGCCTTGGCCTCGTTTTTTGAGCCGACCGGTTTGTAGCGGATCTCATCGGCGCTTAGCATGGCCGCGGCATCTTCGATATGAAAGGTGCGGCCCGGAGCAAAGCTGGAGCAAATCCTGGCAAGGTTGGTTGTATTGCTGCTGCTGTACCCGCCGATGACCATCATTAAATCCAGGTTCTCCATTGCAAGCTGCTGTACCGCATCCTGCCGGTCCTGCGTCGCGCTGCAGATCGTGTCGAAGGCATGAAAGCGTCCACCGAGGCCGCCTTCACCGTAGCGTTTGGCCATAGCCACACGAAGCATCGCCGCAATGTCCAGTGATTCCGAACTCAGCATCGTGGTTTGATTTGCAAGGCCGACACGCTCGAGGTGCAGGTCCGGATCGAAATGGAGTGAAATCGCCTTCGAAAACCGCCGGATGAAGTCGGCCTTGTCCCCACCTTCGGCTATGTACTGGCAGACGTATGCGGCCTCCACCTTGTCGCGAATAATCAGAAATGGCGCTTCGGAATAGAGAGTCGTCCGCGAGAAAGTCGCCCGTGTTTCTTCATGCTCGTACTTGCCGTGGATGACCGACGTGATCCCTTGCCTGGCGTATCGCTCCACATTTTTCCATACATTCAGAACCGAACCGCAGGTTGTATCCACAACGATGCAACCCTTCTTTGCGAGCAGATCGAGATCGGTGGCGGGGATTCCGAATGCTGGAACTATGACAACATCGTCGCTGAGAACCTGCTCGTACTTGTGTTCGGATTGTGGCAGAAACCGCACACCCATCCTCTCGAGCTTCGTATTGACGTGAGGGTTGTGAATAATTTCGCCCGTCAGAAAAATTCGACGTCCCGGAAATTTCGCCACGGTCTCATACGCATATTCCACTGCCCGCTCGACGCCGTAACAAAACCCGAATTCCATCGCCAGGATGAACTTCAGGCCGCCTACCTCCAATCGAGAACCGTTCGCACGCATGAAATCTACAATCTCGCTGCGATAGTTCTCGTGAAGTTGAGGCCGGACCTCGGCGCGCAGGCCGAGTCCCTTCTGGAAGTACGTTTGTTCCATAGACAAGTGGTGATTGTAACATGCGGGATGAGTGTGCTAATTTCGCCGCTTTAAATACCATGAGGGCATTTTATTGAGCTTACGCCGCGCGAAAATCACTGCAGTCAGCCATTACCTCCCCGAACGCCGCGTCACAAACCAGGAATTGGCACAAACCGTCGATACTTCCGATGAATGGATCTTCGAAAGAACGGGCATTCGCGAACGCCGTGTCATTGCAAAGGGACAGGCAACAAGCGACCTTGCAGCGAAAGCTGCCAGGCAGGTGCTTGAAAAACGAGGAATCGACGCCACTGAAATCGACTTAATCATAGTGGCCACAGTGACCCCCGACATGCTGTTCCCTTCGGCCGCCTGCCTCGTGCAGATGAAGATCGGAGCAAAGAATGCCTGGGGATTTGATCTTTCGGGCGCTTGTTCGGGATTCGTCTACGCTCTTGCCACGGGCTCCCAGTTCATCCGCACGGGTACGCACAGGAAAGTGCTGATCATCGGAGCCGATGTCATGACCTCGATCCTCAACTACGAGGATCGGGCCACATGCGTCCTCTTTGGCGATGGTGCCGGCGCAGTGCTCCTTGAACCCGCCGAAGAAGGGGAAAGCGGCATTCTCGACTTTGTCCTGCGCTCAGATGGAGAAGGCGGACAGTTCCTGTATATGCCGGCCGGCGGGAGCTTGAACCCTGCAAGTGCGGAAACCGTTCAAAAGAATATGCATTCTGTCCATCAAAACGGGAAAAATGTCTTTAAGTTCGCCGTCCGTGGGATGTGTGAAGTTTCGCAGGAGATTCTCGAACGAAATCACTTTACCGCTCAGGACCTGAAACTCTACATTCCCCATCAGGCGAATCTGCGGATCATCCGTGCGGCCATGGAAAAGCTGCAGCTCGATGATTCTCGTGTTGCCATCAATATTGATAAGTACGCCAATACGACTGCCGCCACGATTCCTATTTGCCTGTCAGAAGCATCTGAGTCCAAAAGGATTATCAAGAACGACCTGATCCTTATGGCCAGTTTCGGAGCCGGTTTCACCTCTGGCAGCGTCCTGCTTCGCTGGGAAATTTAAGGTCCACAGGAAAATAGACTGTATTTTTGTCCCCGTTTACTTATCTATTAGTTTGTAAGAATAGAACGGAATTGGGCCGCGCCCAGCTATTGCACCTTCTACTGCCGTCCCTGGCGAGGAATTAGCAATTAAGAGCTGGCGCGGCTCTTGTTTTTTGCCCTCCTCCTGATCTGAATTGCCCATATAATCCGCCCTCCATGTTCATTCCCGGTCGTGAGCGCCCATTTTGGCCAATCGCTATTCTTGTCTTTGCGTTGCTGCCTGCGGCGAACTACTTCCCCGTACTCACCGGATCGGTCCCATTCCCTGCGCACATTGTGCAGCCATTTCGAGCCTGGGGCGGATCCGGAGCATGGCCACCCCACCCGGAAATTGGCGATCTGATGACGTCGTTCTATCCGTTTCATGCCCTCGCTGCGCGCGCGGCGCAGGAGGAAGGAACGCTGCCACTGTGGAATCCTTATGTCCTGTCGGGAGCGCCGTTTCTCGCCAATTCGCAATCCGCACTGTTTTATCCCTTCAATGCGCGCTATTACTTCCTGCCGGTACACATTGCCTGGGTATCGGTCCTTTTGATACGGATGTTCCTCGCGGCTTCATTCATGGCTCTCTTCGTTCGATCGATAGGAGTCTCGCAAACCGGCGCTCTCTTTTCAGGTATTGTCTTTTCCTTCTGCGGTTTCATCACCGCATGGCAGGGGCAGGCGCTTGGAGATGCCTCCATCTGGCTTCCGATTATTTGCTACTCGGTGGTTCGATTGAGCAGGGATCCCTCACCGTTCTCGATCGCCCTTGCGGGATTTGTTTTCGCAATGCCGGTTCTGGCTGGGCATCCGGAGACCGCTGCGCACTCGACACTGGTTGGGTCAGCATTGGCGCTGACACTATGGGCACTTCCCACGAAAGACGCACCGCCTTTCAAGTTCAAGTTCCCTGTTTCGTTTGCTGCCGCAGGTTTCCTGGCGCTGGGCCTTGCCTCGGTGCAAATGATTCCGACTCTCGAATGGCTCGGACAAATGGGCGATCAATTCAAAGGCGCGTGGCCAGCCTTACCACTGCACCAGGCACAAGGTATCTTTTCGCGGGACGTTTCGAGCAGCCCAAACTCCGGAGGGATCTTTGTGCCCGAGGGCATGGCCTACCTGGGAATGCTCACGCTGCTGGCTGCGTCGCTGGGCCTGTTACACAAGGCCAGGCGATATGTTGCGTTCCTCGCCCTCCTGACTGTTGTCGCAATAGCGATTGCCTACAGTGTTGAACCCCTGCGCTGGGTTGTCACCCAGATCCCGATGTTCAGGTCGCTGAAAAACGGGCGATTCATTTTTGTGGCAAGCTTTGGAGTCGCCGCCTTGGCGGGACTGGGAATATCGATGCTGGAAGAACTTCCCGTTGCCAATGACAGGACACGCCGATACGCATGGCTGTTGCTTTCCGGAACCCTTGCGGTAGTGCTTTTCTCAATCTCGCGGCTTCAGCTTGCGACGGCGTCGGATCCCGCATTTGCGGGAAGTCCCTCGTTTTCGGCGGTCCTCGCCTGTCTTGGAGTTATTCCGATCGCATGGAAACTCGCCGCGCGGTCGCGTGCCCGGATGTTCCCGCTTGTGATTTGCGGTCTCGCCGCACTCGAACTTGCAACATTCAGCTATGGTTTCGTTGGGTTCTTCGAGCCTGGTGAAATCTTCCCTGCCGCGCCATTGTTTGAATTTCTGAACAAGAATGCGGATCCGCGGCAATTCCGGGTAGCGCAGGTCGGCACTCCATACTCTGCCAATGCGGGAATGATGTATCGCTTTGCCTCGGCCGATGGATACGACATCGCGCTGGAACGTACGAAGCTTTTCACCGCCGATTTCAGCCAGGAACGCGAGGACGGCATTTTTCTCGTTGCAGACAAGATTGTGCAGGTCGAGGATCGGCGTCTCGACATGCTGAACATCAAGTACTTCGTTGTCGACAGGGCTGCTCCAGAGTTTCAGCAATTGAGCGCGCGGCCGAACCGCTTCCGGTCCGCTTTCGACGACGGCCATGTGGTTGCCTTCGAGAACCTGCGTGTGTTGCCGCGGGCCTTCCTTGTACCGGCATCGGGGATTGAACTCCTGCCTGCGAAAGACTCCCAGTTTGAACGGCTGAAAGACCCGGCTTTTGATCCGCTCAGGAACGGCATCCTTTCCAGCGGAAATCGGTTCCGTAATGCGGAAAGCCCACTTGCCGGTCCCAGGCAGATGCCGGTCGTGATTGAACCAAGCGGCATCAACGAGCAGGCGTTTCGGATTGAAGCGTCCACAGATGCCCTGCTCGTGATCAGCCAGATCTTTTATCCAGGCTGGACAGCTACGGTAGATGGCCAGGAAGTGCCTGTTGAAGACGTGAACTATGCGCTATCCGGAATTCTGGTCCCGGCGGGCGGCCATGACGTGCGGCTCAAGTTCGAGCCACGGTCATTCCGGGCCGGACTGGCCGTGACAATCCTCTCACTTGCCGCGCTCGCCGCTTTGATACTGACGGGAATCTACAGGCGCCCGATGGCACCAAGGCGCGCCTGACGCTGTACCCCCGCTAATACCGCACGACTCGCGCTTTCTTCCCGGAACTGAACCGTCGCACGGAATCGCCAAACAGCCACAGGTCGCGCAGCACGTGCGTCCACGATGGACGATGCGCGCCATATGCGGTTCGCAATCTCCATTGGATGTATTTCGAAGGAGGTAAGGGGAGGAAGGGGATCCGGCGATACCAGTCCCCCGGGACAATCCGCCAGTAGTAACGAAAGAGCGCCCAGCCGATCGCGATATGCCTCATGATTCGCATGCTATGATAGCCGCATGAAGCTGTTTGCGGTAGTGGCCACGCTGTTTGTGGCCGTGCCCATCCTGGAATTCACTATCCTCATCGAAATTGGCCGCCGGATTGGCACCCTGTACACACTCATGCTTGTATTCGGCACCGGGATTGTCGGTGCGATACTCGCAAAGATGGAAGGCCTCCGCATTATTTCCAAGCTTCAGGACAATCTTCGCGCAGGCATCATGCCAACCGAGCAACTGTTTGACGGCCTGCTGGTCCTGATCGCGGGAGTCCTGTTGATCACACCGGGACTGCTCAGCGACCTGACCGGGATATTGCTCCTGTTTCCTCCTGCGAGATATCCATTCAAGGCCCTTATTCGCCGCACAGTCCGGCAGTGGGTCATGACCCGCACGCTTAGGATCTCAATTTAAGTTTTCATCCCTTCACTGTTGACCTGCTTTCGACCTCTCCTTACACTGATTCTGCCTTTCGCATTTTCCCACCTAAAAATCGCATGCTTTTCAAAACTCGGAGCGCCGCTGTTTACGGCATCGAAGCCTACATGGTCGATGTTGAAGTCAATATCTCCACGGGAGGAAATGGGGACTTCCTCATTGTCGGCCTGCCGGATACCGCCGTGCGCGAGTCCCGCAGCCGCGTCATGGCTGCAATCCGCAACAACGGATTCGGATTCCCTTATCAGAAGATCACGATCAACCTCGCGCCTGCGGATATTAAGAAGGGGGGCTCGGCGTTTGATCTTCCGATGGCTGTCGGGATTCTCGGAGGCCATGGAATTCTTACCAGGCAGGACCTTTCGGACTACCTGCTCGTTGGAGAGGTATCCCTCGACGGGACGCTCCGTCCGGTCAAGGGCGCGCTGTCGATTGCAATGCTTGCTCGCGACATGAAGATTCCTCACCTGCTCGTGCCCGCGGGAAACGCGCGGGAAGCGGCGGTCGTGGCAGGAGTCTCGGTCTATCCGATGAGAACGCTTACCGAAGTCGTGGACTTCATCAACGGCACAAGAAGCCTGGAGCCGTTTCACATGGAATCGTACACATCGGCGCCGGACTCTCATCGGCGCACCGAGGACTTCCGCGATGTTCGGGGCCAGTACCATGCCAAACGAGCCATCGAAGTCGCGATGTCGGGCGGCCACAACATGCTTCTCATTGGCCCGCCGGGCTCCGGCAAGACCATGCTCGCCAAGAGGATTCCGAGCATCCTGCCGCCGATGAGTTTCGAGGAAAGCCTGGAGACTACGCGAATTCATTCCGTGACCGGCGTGCTGCCATCGGAATCGGGCCTGGTGATGGCCCGTCCTTTCCGCGCGCCGCATCACACGATATCCGCTGCAGGTCTTGTGGGTGGCGGTTCCGTGCCGCGGCCCGGCGAAGTCAGCATGGCGCACAACGGCGTGTTGTTTCTCGACGAGCTGCCGGAGTTTCCTCGCAATGTATTGGAGGCTCTCCGCCAGCCGATTGAAGAACGGCGGATCATCATTGCGCGCGCCCAGATGACTCTCGCTTTCCCGGCCGCCTTTGTCCTGGTGGCGGCAAGCAATCCCTGCCCGTGCGGTTTTGCGAACGACTTCCGCCGCGAGTGCTTCTGCACGCCGCCGCAGATTCAGAAATACATGTCGAAGATTTCCGGCCCGCTGATGGATCGAATCGACATACAGGTGGACGTTCCCGCGGTGCCTTACAAGGATCTTTCCGAGCGGCGCTCCGCCGAACCCTCCGAAGTGATTCGCCATCGCGTCGTCGCCGCGCGCAACATTCAGCTCCGCCGTTTCTACGACGAGAAGATCTACAGCAATGCGCAGATGGCTCCCCGCCACATTCGCAAGTACTGCGCGCTGTCAACTGAATGCGAAAAGATCATGGAGAACGCAATCACCAAGCTCGGTTTCTCGGCGCGCGGATATGACCGCATTTTGAAGGTCGCTCGCACGATCGCTGACCTGCAAGGTGCTGAAGATCTGGAACCGAAGCACCTTTCCGAAGCCGTTCAATACCGGACCCTGGATCGGAATCTCTGGGTATGAGCAGGAACATGAAAAAACAAAGGGATCTTTCACCGGCTTCCCGAGCCACTGCCTTGCGCAAAATTGAGAATCAGATTGTGGTCGTTCGGGGTCATCGAGTCATGCTGGATAGCGATCTTGCCAAGATCTACGGTGTAGCCACAAAGCGCCTCAATGAACAGGTAAGACGAAACCGAAGTCGGTTCCCCCGGGATTTCATGTTTCAACTCAGGCTGAATGAAGCGAAGGAAATCCTTGGTTCAAGGTCGCAAATTGCGACCTTGAACCAAGGACAGAACGTCAAGCATGCGCCGCATGTTTTCACGGAGCATGGCGCCATCATGCTGGCCAGCGTGTTGAACAGTCCAACAGCAGTGCAGGCCAGCGTCTGTGTGGTTCGTGCGTTTGTAAAAATGCGGAGCGGCCTCGCAGAGTACGCCGGTCTATCACGGCGGCTCGACACACTTGAAGCGAGATACGATGGGAGGTTCGCTGCGGTTTTCGATGCCATCCGGCAGCTCATGTCACTGCCGGCCACGCCGCGTCGGCATATAGGATTCCTGCCCGCGGCAAGAAGACATAATGGATTCCATGAATAAATTGATGCGCACGAGAATATCTGCGGGCAT
>CAMAWS010000050.1 GCA_945861845.1 Candidatus Sulfopaludibacter sp. SbA3
CCCGCAAGGCTTCATCGGCGCGGATTACTCCACCCCCATGCTTGCGTGACTACCTTGTTGAACGGGTCATTTCAAGGGTAAGCTCCTTTCAGCTTACAAGATGAGCCAGGCTTATCCTGGCGCACCGGAGCGGCGAAACACCTTAGCCACGGGCGTAAGCCCGTGGTTCAAACAAGCACATTATATCTAGCCCCGGCGGGGCGGCATAAAAGGCAAGTATCGTGATATGCCGCACCTGCGGCGCTGATGTTCGATATTTCCGTCAACCACGGGCTGACGCCCGTGGCTAAAGTGTTTCGCCGCTCCGCGGCTTTCGTTTCAAACTCAGCTCATCCAGAATTCCACGAGATCGGGAGGTCTGAATTTTGACTACTGCGGACGCCGCGCCGGGGCAGGCCTGGCGAGCCGGGCAGCGTCGATCGCGACATTCGGCTGTATCTCGGTTAGTTTCGTCGTGGTCTGTCCGTTCGTCCAGGTTGTGATCCACTGAAAAGGCATCTTCACTCCCGCAACTTCGCGATAATCCGAATAGCTGATCTCTGTTGGAACCTGCCCCACCGAAGTCTGGGTAACCCGCACCACCCGTATCAGCAGACCGGCGTCGTCGAAGTAAAAATTAACGGGCAGCTGCCCGGGATTTATTCCCTGCACAACACGAACCTCGCGGTCATCAATGACCGCCGCGGCGACCTTCCATTGACGGAAGAGTGTCTTGATCTGGGCCGGAAAAGACAATTGGGCATCAAGCCGGGCGCCGTTCAGGTTGCCTCCTGTCAGCGGCATTAAGGTCACGGGCCGGTCTGGCGAAGCAATCCAGGCGCCATTACCGTCAAAGGTCCGCACGCTGTCGTTACCCTCGAAAAGGCGGACAACCGTTGTGCGTTGATTCGGGGCCTTGGCAAAGATCTCCACCGAAACCGCTGTGTGGTCGGTATCGTAGCCCTCGTACGTTCCCTTGGCGGCAAAGCTGGAGATGGCAGCCAGCCGCTGCGCTCCGCCTATTGCCGCGATATATTTGTCAAGAATCTGCTCGGCCGGAGGAGCTGCAGTATCCGGAAAAATATCGATTTCATTGGGATCGCCCATCGGGACGCCGTATTGCACGGTCAGGCTAGGCCTGACCTGGGGACGCCGGTCGCCCCGGTGGCAGGTATAACAGGTGACAAATTCCTCGCCACCGAAATTGGTCCTGTTGATGTTATTCACCATCGTTACCATTCGGCGCGCAGCAATCTTCAGGTCCGTCTCGTCGGCGAACCTTTCCCATGTCTTGGAGCTTTCGGGAACATGGCAATCTGGACAGTTCAAGCTGAGGGCAGCCGAAAACATTCCCATTGTATCCATGAACTCATCCACGGGAATTCCCCGGATGACAGGAACATTCTTGAAGACATCTTCAGCCATTTGGGGTCTTGGCGCCTGTCCAGCTTGCCCAACATGTACGCCGGCCAATGCAGCGGTCAGCAGGCACCCAATAGCTACCTGTGCAGTTCTAAGAAAATACCGATTCGATCCAAACGCCATTTCTGCTCTCTTTTCCTTCTTTATCGATTCGGGGGTTGCTCGCCCTGGATACTCAGGCGGCCACCCAGGCCGGCAGGATCAATACGCGTGAAAAACGATTCCTGCTCTGAATACAAGCACAAGTCCTCTCGGGTTTCCCCACCGTACGGAGTGCCGTCCGCCTTTGTACCCCAGAGATCCGCCTGGACTCGATCGGAGCTCGGCAGGTAGTTGAAAATTTTCTTGTCGCTCACCCAGGGCTCGACGTACGCCTTCGGATCGTTGATGGTGATGACCAGCTCCAGGTGCCCCTGGTCCACGCGGCGGTAGCGTTCTGTCATTCGCATCTGGTCGCTGAAGATCGAGCCATTCAGATCGATCCAGGCCCGGTCATCGAAACCGTTCGACTCGACGACGAAGATGTCGCCTTCCCAATGCGCGATCGAATATCCAAACCACCTGGGTTCGGGCTTTTCGAGAAGCTTTCGGCCGTCCATCCAAAAATCACGCCAAATGCGGTCCCGCTCGAACAATTGGAGTGTCTGGGTAGGAGTGTGAACGATCCTCATGTTTCCCCGTCCTCCCCCGGTGTACCACAGGGCGCGCGGATACCCGCCCGGATCGCACCACAGGATCGGGTCATTCCACTCCGCCTGGCCTTCGAAATATCCGAATGCCATTGGTGTTCGCCTGCCGGCGGGCTTTGTTTTACTCCACTTTTCCTTGCCCCATTCCGTCAATGCGGGACGCCCAGCGCTCATTTGTCCGGCTCCAGTCGGCACCCAGACGCCCGACACGTCATGCGGGTCGAAGGGTTTGGCAGGTGATTGCGCTGCGGTTTGAGCGGGAGCAACCGCCGAGAAGGCCACTATTGTCATTAGGGCAACGATCCATCCCCTGACGCCATTTCGCATTTCAAACTCCTTTGTCACTGTCTGTCCCTGGACCACACGCAAAAATTCTCCGACAGATCGTTAAAAGCCGACCGTGTCGTTTTTTCCACGCGGACAAACGTTTTCTTGTCGCTCACCCAGGGGACGGTATAGGTCTTCGGGTCTGTAACCGTCATCGTCAGATCGAGATGATCCTTGTCTACAAGCCGGTAACGCTCCTCGACGCGGAGTTCATCACTGTGTGGAGAACCATATTGGTCCAGCCAACTTGCTTCCATGAACCCGGCCGAGTCCACAATGAAAGTATTTCCGTCCCAGCGGGCCGACGAATAACCAATCCATCTCGGCTCTGCGTCAGCGGAGAGTTTTCGGCCGTCGGTCCACAATTCCCGCCACGTCCGGGCGAATTCGAAAAACTGGAATACCTCGTCATTGGTTACGAGAAACCTTGTTCCCGGCGTCTTGGGAAGCCACAACATGCGGGGAAAACCCGGAGGATCGCAAACCGCCAGTGGATCATTCCATTCCGCTTTCGGTGCGGAGACCTTGTTGCCGAGCGCAGCTGCACTGAATTCGCTTCTCACCTTCCTGAACTGATCCATTCCCCAGGGCGTCATTGGTGGGCGATTATTGCTCAAGGCATTCGGGGATCCGGGAGGGACCGTCAAGTCCCAGTATCCAGATATGTCACGGGGGTTAAAAGCCTGGACCGGCGCTCTCTGCGCCATCGCCGTGGGTGGCATCGTCAATGTGACTGTGAGGCCAAGCATCAAGACAAGCATCAAGCTGGACATCCGGCCCACCAAATTACTTCGCATCCGAACTCCTTTTCCCGGGGATTCCTTCATTTCTTAATGACATAGTCAGGCCGTACCGGGAGGGTGCTCATTTCAGCACCGCAGAATTGGCCGTTCTGGAACTTCTTGCCATCCGCGCGCACGAAATCTCCGCAAGCTCCGAATGCACCATCGCCCTTCGATGGGATGAAGACCACGGTAATTTCATCCCCTACGGCAAAGGATTTCGGGGTCCAGCCGGTCCGGACCAGATTGCCCGGGCTGTTCAGTTCCACGCCCCAATTGACAGTCTTGCCGGTGTTGTCCGTCATGTTGAAGAAGAGCTGCGCGTGCGGATTTCTCCACACCAATTCGGTGACGATGGCTTTGCCCTCGATCCGATTCGTGTAGTCGTAAACCGTTGAACCTCCATGGTGTGCAAACAAAGGCACAGCCACTATCAAGCAGAACAAGGCCAGAACAACAGACGCTCTTAAGTCACCTTTCATGTGACACCTCCGCATAATTTTGTGAAATGAAACTATACAACAAGGATCAAGAACAAGTGCATTGTGATGGCGATTGACCGCCGCCCGAATAGCTGGCTTGCCTACTGTTTTCGAGATCTTTGACGCTGTATCGAAATTCATCAGCGAGCTCATGAAATCGTATACTAAGGTACGCGAAGCGAGAGATCCAAGGCAGAGAGGGCGGGATTCAGGACGCATGATCATCGAGACATTTCCAGTCGGACTGCTCCAATGCAATTGCACGATCATTGCGGACGAGACAACGCGCCAGGCGATTGTGATCGATCCAGGAGACGATCCCGGGGAGATACTTGAGCGGCTTGAGAAACACGGACTCACGGCCAGGCAGATTGTCTGCACTCACACGCATATTGATCACGTTGGAGCAATTCACGATCTTCAGCAGCGATGCGGAACGCCGGCCTCGGTTCACAAAGCGGATGTCTTTCTCTTTGATAAACTCGATGTGCAGGCCGAGTGGATCGGAATGCCGTGCCCCAAGCGAGGCGTTATCGACAGCTTGCTTAACGACGGCAGCTCTATTTCCTGCCATGGCGTGGAACTTGGGATCCTGCACACGCCAGGACACACACCCGGCAGTACAACTTTCCATTTCGCAGGAAAGCAAAACATTCTTTTTACTGGCGACACCCTTTTCAGGCAGAGCATTGGCCGCACGGACTTGTGGGGCGGATCGTACAGAGAACTTCTTGATTCCATTCAACAGAAGCTGATGCCGTTCGATGACGATACGCTCGTCATCAGCGGTCACGGGCCATCCACCACAATCGGACACGAACGGCGTCACAATCCGTTCCTTACAACCTAGACAATATGGACGATCGATTTCCTGCAATTCGAATAACCCTCCTGCCTAAAGATACGAACGCCTACGGTACGATCTTCGGCGGAGTGATCCTCAGCTACATCGACATGGCGGGCGGAATTGAAGCACGGCGCCAATCTCCCAAGAGGTACGTTACGAAGGCCATGCGCGAGGTGGTTTTCGTCGCTCCGGTCTATATGGGCGATCTTGTGACCTTCTACACGCGAACGACCCGCATAGGACTCACATCGATCACGGTCGACGTTGAAGTCGAGGTCGAGCGTCTCGGCACCACGGGCACCAAGGAAATCGTGAAGGTGACTGAGGCCGAAGTCGTGTTCGTGGCAATCGACCAGGATGGCCGGCCCACGCCCGTGATGGCTCCGTAATGGCCCCGTAATGAAATGATGAACGATACGAGCAAGGCCGTCTACATCGTCGACTCGATGAACTACATCTTCCGGGCTTACCACGCTCTGCCCGACAACATCATTGCCCCGTCCGGCATGTTGACGAACGCAGTGCTGGGATATTTGCGGACGCTTCTTCGCATCATAAAGGAGCGGAAGCCGGAGTATATGGCCGCCGTTTTTGAACGTGGCACCTCGTTTCGAAACACCCTCTTCGCAGACTACAAGTCGACACGGAAACCGACGCCCGAAGACCTGGCGCCACAGTTCGACTATTGCCGGAAAATCACCACGGCAATCGGCGTAGCCTGCCTTGAAGTCAGCGACTATGAGGCCGATGACGTGATCGGCACGGCAGCCGTGCGCATGGCCGCCCTCGGCCACTCCGTCGTGGTCGTCACGGGCGACAAAGACATGTCGCAGCTTGTATGTGAACGAATCAAGGTCTATGACATGGCGAAGGAAACCTGGCTCGACGAGGCCGGGGTCCTCGGCAAATTCGGGGTCCTGCCTGGCCAGATTCCGGACCTGCTTGCGTTGATCGGGGACCATGTTGACAACATTCCGGGAGTCCAAGGGGTCGGCGAGAAGACTGCACGACAGATCCTCTCGGTCTGTGGAAGCATTGAAAATGTCGTCGGCTCGGCGGATCCTTTCGGGGCAATCAAGTTTCGCGGACGCGATGAAATACTCCGCCGTATCCGCGAAAACATCGAGAAAGTGCGGACCAGCCAGAAGCTCGCAACGATCTGTTGCGAAGTACCAGTGAATATCACCGCCGACGTTCTTCGCTATCGACGCGGCGATCGGCGGCTTCTGGATCCGCTATGCGCGGAACTGGGATTCAGGAGGGTTCTCGAGGACATTCCGCTCGCCCAGCCTACGCTGTTTTCGTGATCACGCCTTCACGGGCGTGAGGCTGAGCTTCGAAAGCTCCTTCAGAAGCATTGCGTGAGCGTTGTCCACGTAAGAGCCGTCCTTGGATTCCAGTGTCAGCTTTATCGAATAATCGGGATTGTCGAAATAGGGATAGGATCCGAGTGCAAGCGCCGGGAAATGGGCAAGAACGCCATTTAGAACTCCCGCAATCTGTCCTTCGTCGGCGCGGAGGAAGATTTCGCGGAGGTGGAAGGGTTCCTCGCGAAACATTTCCTTAATGCGCTCGAATTTGCGCCGGAGTATCTCTGGCACACCCGGAAAGATAAAAACGTTCTCAACGGCAATCACCGGGAACCACATTCCCTTTCCACCCACGAGCCTTGCGCTTTCCGGAACATCGGCCATCCGGAGATTGCCTTCGACGAGGTCCGGGCTGTAGTAATGTCTCAAGATGGATTCCAACTCCGGATTCCGTAGGATCTTGCGGCCGAAAGCGAGGGCGATGCCATCCATCGTCAAATCGTCATGGGTCGGCCCGACGCCACCTGTGGTAAAAACATAATCGAAAGATTTCGAGAAGTGCCGGACTTCGGGGGAAATGCAGTCCAATTCGTCAGGAATGACAGACAATCTACGAACATCAACGCCCAGGCCCCTCAACTCACGAACAAGGTACAGCGAGTTTTCGTCGCGGGTCTTACCCGACAGGATCTCATTTCCGATGACGATGATCCCTGCTGTCTTGGACATTAGACCGCCAATATAACATGCCTGCAAATACTCAAATTGACGCCCGGCTGATCTTCAGCGCAAGCGAAAGCGACGCCAACATGCTGTGGGCCACGCGCTTCCTCGCGCCAGACCCTTTCATCTTCATTGAGAAACGCGGCAAGCGCCACCTTGTGATGAACGACCTGGAACTCGATCGCGCAAAAGAACAGGCGAGCGTGGATAAGGTGCTGGCGCTTACAAAGTACGTAAAGCGGCTGCAGAAGCTGGGAGCGCAATTTCCGAAGATCGCGGACGTGCTCGTTGAAATCCTGAAAGATCTCCGGATCGCGGCGGTCGAAGTGCCGTCCAGTTTCCCGATTGGCATTGCCGACCACCTGCGAAAGGCGAAGATCACAGTTCTTCCGAAAGCTGATCCTTTCTGGCCGGAACGGGAGATAAAAACAGCGGCCGAGATTCGATGGATCAACGAGTCGCTTCGTGCCGCCGAAAGCGGCATGGAGGCCGTTATCGACGCCGTGCGGCGTACAAGAATCGGCAAAGACGGTTTCCTCTACCTCGATGGCACACAACTTACGTCAGAAATTCTCAAGCGGATTATCAACACGACGATCATGTCGCAAGGGTATGTTCCGAGCCATACCATCGTGTCTTCAGGAGACCACTGCGTCGATCCCCATAATCAGGGCAGCGGGCCGGTCAGGGCACACACATCCATCATCATGGATATATTCCCGCGCTCCCAGGCCAGCGGATATTTCGGTGACATTACACGCACGGTCGTGCGCGGACGCGCATCGGAACGGCTGAAGCAGGCCTATCGTTGCGTCGAGGAGGGACAGCAGATCGGCTTCCGGCGCATTCGAAATGGAGCCGACGCGGTACAGATTCACCGGGAGATCGTGGACTACTTCAAATCGCAGGGCTTCCCGACCGGGGAAATCGACGGCCGGATGCAGGGTTTCTTTCACGGAACAGGGCACGGACTTGGATTGGACATTCACGAAGCGCCAGGCATTGGAACTCGAAGCATGAACACGCTGAAGACCGGCCATGTCGTAACTGTCGAACCCGGCCTCTACTATCTGGGAATGGGAGGAGTGCGGCTCGAGGATGCAGTCCTGGTGAAAAAGACCGGCTGCACCAACCTTGTACTTATTCCCAAGATTCTTGAAGTTTAGTTTGTCCGCTATTTATACTTCCGCCACTCGCATGAGCGGCTGCGAATGCAAGCCCGGCAGGGCGTAGCCATCAAGTGAAGGAGCGACTGAATGCGTATTCGGTTCTGGGGAGTGAGGGGATCAACGCCGACGCCACAGCTGGAAAACATGAGGTATGGCGGAAATACCTCGTGTGTCGAGATCCGCACCGACAGCAACGAGATCCTCATTTTAGACGGAGGAACGGGAATCCGCCTGCTTGGCAACGAGCTTCAACGCGAATTTGGCACCACGCCAATCCGGGCGCACATCTTCTTCAGCCATTTTCACCTGGACCATATACAAGGCGTTCCCTTCTTCCGGCCGCTCTACAATCCGAAGAACCACTTCACGTTCTACTTCGCCGGCCGGCGTGACGCGAACCTCGTGATTGACGCCCTGGCTGGAATGATGGCCAACCCGTACTTCCCAATCGATATGTCGAAGCTTCCGTGCTCGCGGGAATACGTCGATCTCGTCGAAGGAACATTTAACGTCGCCGACACAAAGATTCTCGTGCTGCCTTTGAACCATCCGCAGGGATGCGTTGGATATCGAATCATGCAAAACGGCAAAGTGATTTCATACTGCACGGACATGGAACACGGGACCGACTGGAGCGACCGCAATGTCAGGATACTGGCCAGGGACTCCGACTTCCTGATCGCCGACGCCCAGTACAACCCGGAAGAGTTGCATGAACATGTCGGGTGGGGTCACAGCACGTGGAAGCAGGCCATCGATCTGGGTATTGAATCCGGGGCAAAGCGCATTGTGTTGTATCATCACGATCCTTATCACGAGGATACCGAAGTCGATAGCATCCTTCAGAAGGCAAAGCTGCTCTTTCCTGACGTAATTGCCGCAAGTGAAGGCCTCGTAGTCACGATTTAAGCTAAGATCTAATCAAAATATGGCCGTTAAGTTTCGCGATTATTACGAGACCCTTGGTGTGGAAAGAACCTCGACAGAGGCTGAGATAAAGAAATCCTACCGGAAGCTGGCGCGGAAGTATCATCCGGACCTGAATCCCAACAACAAGCAAGCCGAAGAGAAATTCAAACAACTCCAGGAAGCCTACGAAGTATTGAGCGACGCCGAGAAGCGCCGCAAATACGACCAACTCGGAGAGAACTGGAAGAGCGGCGCCGAATTCACGCCGCCGCCAAATTGGCGCGGACAGGGAGTCGAGTTCGATGTCGGCGAGATGTTCGGGCGCGGCGGCCGGGCAACCGGGGGAGGTTTCCCGGGGCAACAGGGCGGTTCTTTCAGCGATTTTTTTGAAATGCTGTTCGGAGGGGCAAGGGGCGGCGCCGGCAGTGAGCCGCGCGCCCAGGGCGGCCATCGAACGCGGGCGGCCGATGCAGAGGCTGAGCTTCCGCTTCCGCTCGAGGACATGCATCGCGGCACGACTCGCAAGCTGACCGTACAAATGGGAAACAGCCAGAAGACCATCGATGTCCGCATACCCCCAGGCGCCCGGGATGACAGTCAACTCCGTATTCCCGGCGGCGGTCCCAACCAGGGAGACCTTTATGTTCGCCTCAAGCAGGAACCGAATTCCCGATTCACGGTTTCGGGCGACGACACCGAGTCATCACTCTCAATTACACCCTGGGAAGCGGCCCTTGGCGCCGCTATCGAAGTTCTTACGCCGGATGGCAAAGCGGAAATCCGAATCCCGCCCGGAATCGCTTCAGGCCAACGCATGAGGTTAAAAGGCCAGGGATTGAACGTGCGCGGAGGGGGCCGCGGCGACCACTTCGTTCGCGTGATAATAGTCGTTCCGAAAACAATGAGCGACGCAGAACGGGATCTATTTGAGGAGTTGTCGCGTGTTTCCGATTTCAAGCCACGCGATGGGCGCGACACAAAGGTTTAAGACTTGAACGGCAGGTCCGTAATCGTCGCCTTCAGATGGTTTCCACTGCTGAGAATCTCAACTTCCGTGCCCGGAACATAGGCTGCCCGGCTCACAAAACCCAGTGCAATTGCCTTGTTCAGCCCGGGCGAAAAGACGCTCGTCGTCACATATCCGGCATCTTTGCCGTCTCGCAGGATGGGGCTCTTTACATCCGGAATGTCATTGCCTCTCAGGATGAGGCCGGCGAAGCGCCGATTCACCTGGCCGATGTACTTCACTTTTGCGACAACTTCCTGCCCAACGTAACATCCTTTGTTGTAGCTGATACCGGCATCACCGAGTTCGGGCATTGTGGTCGTCGCATCAATGTCAACGCCGTATACCGGAATCCCTGCCTCCGTCCTCAAAACCTCCCAGGTTTCACGGTCAATCGCCACCGCATCACTTGCTGACAGAGCGCGCAGTACTTTGCCGGCCATCTCGCGCAATACCCAGACCTCATACCCGAGATCTGAAACGACAACACGGCAGCCTTCGAAAACGCGATGGCTCCAAGCATTCGAGAGATCAACAGTCTCACCCAGCCATGATTCGATAACAGCCCGCGACCTGGGACCGATTACGGAAACGACCTGCCACTGTTCGGACACGTCCGACATCTGGACATCTTCCATGATCAGAAGCTTGTCGAACGCCGATACCAGGTTGTGGATCGCAGCACGCTCCAGGGAAAGCCAAAGCGAGTCCTCATCCGCCAGTATGTGCATATGCGCCACAATCTTGCCCTGCGACGTCAGGTGCGCCGCGTAGCATCCCTCGCCGGGCTTGAGCTTCTGCACGTCATTCGTAACCATGCCCTGCAGCCACGAAGCGCGCTCGCTGCCGGTGAATCTGATTAATCCAAACCACTCTTCCTCGACGAGGACAGCCCCGGTTCGCGCAGCGTTGTAATACTCAGTCAACATCACGTCATTATATAGGGATCAAAATTGCAGCGTTGCAGGGGATTGTGCGCGGTCACAGAAGGTGTGAATGAATCGCAGGCGGGAGAAACTCCCTGGTTAAGTGACGATTACCCACACGTAAGGCCGGGAGTTGCGGATGAGAATTGAAAACTGATTGATGAATAATGATTAATGCACTTGGGAGATTAAAAATCAGATCATTGGTGCTTGCCAAGGTCTACTGGTTTTAATTCTTGCGAGCGGGCGTCCATATCTTCTGATTTCAAGACAAATCCTTATCTGCCAAGGACATCAATCATTACTCAACAATCAATTCTCAATTCTCATCTCCAGCCCCGGTCTTACGTGTGTACTCTCGTCAGCTCATCTGAGGAGGGGAGCATTGCCTGGCTGCGATTCGTTCACATATTCCGTATCGACGGTCAGCTCCCCGCGCTGGTCGTCCTGAGGGTATCGATGAATTTCTGGGCGGGGGCAGGAATCGCGACATTGCCGTTAATGAGCAGGTCCCTGGCTTCAATCGCGCGATTGTAGAGTGCTTTGTTTGCGTCCTTGTCAGGAGTCAGGACGGCGCCATTCAGCGAAATTCCCGCAAACAGCCCCCTGCTGCGGGCATAGGTGAGGATCTCGGCCCTCATCGAGGCGCTGGTTTCTGCCGCGGTCGCCCTTCCCTTTGGCCCGGCTGCCGCCGAAGCATCGCCGCCAAGCGTGACTTTGTCGCGCAGGAGGTGCTTGATGCTGTCTGGAGTCATGAATAGCATGACCACGTCGGTCGATGTGCCGCCAAGCTGGAGACCAAAGCTGCCTCCAGTGAGACCGATCATCGACGGCGGTCCCCATGCGCCGGCCCCTCCATTCTTCTTGCACGAAACCGCGCCCCGTCCGTACCTGCCACCGAATCCGAACGCCGCTCGAAGAACTCCTGGAATGACAGCCACGCATTCCGCGCGCTTCAACAATTCCTTAGGAATCCCCCCATCGGGAGCTTTGATAAGCTCATCG
>CAMAWS010000051.1 GCA_945861845.1 Candidatus Sulfopaludibacter sp. SbA3
TTGATTCGACCCAAGGTGAGTGCCACCAGAATTCCAAAGGCGCTCCCGATCAGGGCCGCCGGAAAAAACATCAGTACTCCAAGAGTCCAGTCCATACCTGAACATCATAGACCCTGCGCCGTCCAACGGGTCTCCCGGATCCAAGCTAAGGCGCGGGTGTGGAGCAGGTATTTGGACGCGCAGGCCCTATAATTACCTGCGATGAAAACGTTATTTAATACTGCAATTATTCTGATCTTCTTATCAGTAGCCCAGGCTCAAGATATACAGCGTCCAGTAGTCGAGATACCCAAAGTCGATCGCGCTCCCCGGCTGGAAGAATTCCTCGATATGAAGCTGCCAGCGGAATGGGAGGGGCGGCTTGCCCATGTAACGGGGTTGCTTCAGCGGCAGCCAAGGGATGGCGAGGCGTCAAGCCAGCGCACTGATGTCTACCTCGGCTACGACAACGACTTCATTTACGCTGTGTACATCTGCTTCGATACGGATCCATCCGGGGTGCGGGCGCGCATGAATCCGCGCGGCATCACCGAAGGGGACGACTGGGTTCACCTGGTGCTGGACACGTTTAACGACCAGCGGCGGGCTTATGTTTTCAGTTCAACCCCAGTGGGCGTGCAGTGGGACTCCCTGTGGACCGAAGGACCCGGAGGAGATCCGGCTTTCGACACGCTGTGGTACAACCAGGGCAAATTGACAGACCAGGGCTTCGTCATATCGCTGGCGATCCCTTTCAAGAGCCTGCGGTTTCCTCCGGGTTCAGAGCAGAAGTGGGGAATCATGTTCGGCCGCAATATACCGCGGCTGAACGAGCAAGCGTTCTGGCCGAGCTATTCGAGCCGGGTGGAAGGACGGCTGAACCAGGAAGGCACGCTGATCGGGTTGCGAGACATCACGCCCGGACGAAACATCCAACTCCTGCCGTTTACCGGGTTTCGTTCGTTTCGCGCGCTGGACCAGCGCGACCCACTCCGTCCCAATTTCAACACGGACCGCTCCGCCACGGATGCAGGGCTGGACGCGAAGATTGTCTTGAAAGGCAGCCTTGTTGCCGATATCGCCGTCAATCCGGACTTCAGCCAGGTGGAGTCGGACGAACCACAGGTAACAACGAATCAGCGATTCGAAGTCTTCTTTCCGGAAAAGCGGCCTTTCTTCCTCGAAAATGCAAATATCTTCCAGACACCGATAAATCTTGTCTTCACGCGCCGAATCGCCGAGCCGCAGTTCGGCGGGCGCCTGACCGGGAAGGCAGGAGCATTTACAATTGGCGCCCTCGTTGCGGATGACCAGTCGCCGGGAAAGCGGGTATTGGAGGGCAATCCGGCGTTCGACAAGAGGGCGCGATTCGGTATCCTTCGCGTCAGCCGCGATTTTCTGAGTCAGTCGAGCTTCGGCATTATCTTCACGGACCGCGCCTTCCAGTCCACATTCAATCGCGTTGGCGGCGTTGACGCGCGAGTCAAACTGAACCGAACCTGGGTAACGCAATTCCAGGCAGTGACCAGTACAACG
This sequence comes from Candidatus Sulfopaludibacter sp. SbA3, assembly GCA_945861845.1. Lineage (GTDB taxonomy): Bacteria > Acidobacteriota > Terriglobia > 20CM-2-55-15 > 20CM-2-55-15 > CAMBFR01. The sequence goes on from CAMAWS010000051.1 coordinate 1,516, forward strand.
CGTTTCAGCGATGGCACGCGCCGCTCCGGGCCTGCCTATGAAGCCAGGCTCACACGCGCGTCGCGGCAGCTCAATTTCAATTTGAATTACACCGACCGCAGCGCGGGATTCGTGACACTGGCGGGATTCAATCCCAGGACCGACATTCGCAACGTGAATACGACGGCGAGCTACGCGTTCAGGCCGGAGCGGAAATACTGGATTGCGATGACGCCAAACATTAACGTCAATCACGTGGTGGGCCGCGACGGGACGCGGCTGGAGGCGACCTACGTGCCGGGCATTACCTGGGAATTCGCCGGCCAGACATTTCTTGAGATCTACCACAAGACAGAAGGTGTCGGGCTGCGGCCGGGAGAAGCGCGCGTCGCGGCAGCGCGCGATTTCAACCGTCACACGGCCGGCGGCGCTTTCAGGACCATGGTTGTTTCACAGATCCAGCTCGATGCCAAACACTACCGGGGCTCCGAGATCAATTACAACCCTGAACCAGGGCGGGAACCTACGCTGGAAAACTGGGTCAACACCGACTTCCTGATAACCGTGCGCCCGACCCGGCAACTGAGCATCTCAAACCGCTACTTCTTCACCAGGCTTGGCGATCGCGCGACCGGGGCCACGATCTTCAACGATCATATTGTGCGTTCCCGCTGGAACTTCCAGTTCACACGCGAGCTCTCGGTGCGGATGATCCTGCAATACAGCTCGGTGCTCACGAATCCGCAGCTTACAAGCCTGGAAAGCCGGAAGGGGATCAACACGGACCTACTGTTCGCTTATCAGGCCAATCCATGGACGGCGCTTTACGTCGGATACAACAGCAACGCGCAGAACATCGAACTGGTGCCGACGGCGGCCGGATCCAGGGTCGTCCGCACTCCAACCGGATTCATCAATGACGCCCATCAGTTTTTTGCGAAATTCTCGTATTTAGTTCGTTTCTAAAAATTCCTGCCGAAGAAACGCAAAAGCCAGTGCGTTATGGAGCGGGAACATCTTCGCTATGTATGGAAAACCTCGCGGTCCACTCGGCCGTACTGCGAATTCCGACGCCACCTGCGCCTGACGGCACAAAGAATGTTGCTGCAAGGCTGTGTTCGTCCGCCCAGCGAATACCGGCATCCGGCCCCATGACATAAAGGGCCGTCGACAGGATATCGGCAACAATCGCACGTTGGTGCCATACCGAAACAGCTACATCAGAAACAACAGGATGGCCTGTGCGGGGATCCAGAATATGGCCGATGCGCTGACCGTCACGGTAGAGATCATGTTCGGAGCCTCCACTGGTGGATATCGATCCAGACGTCAACGCTACAGTCAGCACCGGCTTGCTGCGCTCGATGGGATGCGCCAGGTCTACGAGCCAGGCTCGGTGTGATGGCGGAATGCCATCCACGATAATCTGTCCCCCCAGGTCTATGAGGAACGGCGTTGACGCGCGTTCGCGCGCATATTCCAGCACGCGATCGAGACCTTCGCCCTTTCCAAACGCCCCTACATCGATCGTAATGTCGCTCTCTTTGATCAATTGAAGAGCCTCAGAATTGAGGCGTAGGTGCTCCATCCCGGATCGACGCCGCGCCGACTGCAATTCCTGGCGTTGCGGCAGATGGCCGCTTCCATGAATATCCCACGCCTGGGTAAGCCTGCCGATGGCAGGATCAAAAGCGCCGTAGGTTTCCTTGTTCCAGAAAAAGAGGTCCTCGAAAAGGCGGACCAGTTGTCTATTCAGGGGAAACGGCACTCCGACTTGATGCTCATTCAACCTGCTGAATGTACTGTCGCTTCTCCAGGTGCTCAGTTCCTGTTCCGTGTTTTCAAGGATGCGGACAAAACTCTCCAACTGCTCAATTCCAGCGCGGCGGTCCACGTTGTAGGTCGTCAGGCTCGCCGCCGTGCCCATCAGGTGTACCTGGCGGGTGATTTCCGCAGTACCGCCTTGGCCGAAACTGATGCCCAGCAGCATGAAAAGAACGAGGGCAATTGCACCTGCCGCCTTAACGGTCACTTCCAGGCGGATGCTGATCAACTGGTGGATGATGTACGTCAATAGAAACAGGCCGGAAGCCACGAGATGCGATACGAGCGCAATCTTGTTGATGGTGGAATTGGTCACGACTTGCAACGCGTAACCCGAAACCACCATTGCCGGGAACGCGGCCAGCGAGACCAGGCCTGAACGGCGGTTATGAGAAGACGACGCGGCAAGTTTCTTTCGAACGTGGGTATTGATCATGAGTCCAAGGACAAAAACGAGGAAAGGCGCCGCAACAATATGAATGCCCAGCATTGCCGGTTGGAGGGGATGATTCACGACACTGAACGGGTCATCGGTCTCCATAAAATACTTCATCCAGAGATAGATGAACCCGCTCACGCTGACAACGATCGTGGAGAGGTGTGAAAGCCACTTTTCGGCGGGGTTCATGGTCTCCTTTCCCCGGTAGTGACGCCCGTCACAACTCGGTCGATCGCAAGAATCCTCCGCACTGCGCGGGTCGTGGCGGCGCCGGTCAATGTAGCTCCGGCGATCGGCCGGATCGCCCGATCTATGTTCAATGCGTCATTTAGTGGTTTGCCGGCGAACTGCGCATACCAGGCCGGGGGAGGCTCGTATTCAGGAGGCTCGAGAAACGCGGTCACCTCGATCCGCTTTACGGCGCCTTTCTCGTCCAGGCAGATCAGCAGGCTCTCCCGTTTGGTGCGGACCACATGGGTGTCGATGTACGCACGGCCCACTGCTTTTCCATCAGCCACGGCAAGATAACGAGCCACCAAAGCAGTCTCCACATCCGTACCGGCCAGCGCCCGGGCTGCCGCAATCTGTTCGTTCGTCAGGAACAGCCTTTCCGGGCGGATCGCCGCGCCCGGATAAACCTTTGCCAACGCTTCTTCGCGGCTCGCCTGTGAAAAACCGGAGACGGAAAGGACAAGCATCAGGCCGAAGACAAGTGCATACCACTTACGCCAGGTCATCACGTTAAAACGAGTAACCAAGCGAAATGTTGAATTGACCGAGTCCCGTCTTTGCAGCATTCCTGATCCATTGATAATCGGCCTTCACAGCCACGTTCTGGATGGGCAGAAACTGAAGTCCGGCGGTGTTGTACTTCCGATCCATGGCAGCGTTAGCGACAAAGCCTGCGGCAGGACGCTTCTGAGTGTTGAATTTCTCGAACCGATAAAACGGAGTGAGAGCGGCTTCATATCGGGACTGCGAAAGAATGTTGTATCCAATCTGCAGATAACCGCCATCCATCCGTTCTGCAATCGCGTTTGCGCCCGTGAGGTTGCGCACCGCATTGAGTTCCGCAACATCGTCCAGACCGGTACGCGCAAGAAGGCCACGAAAGTCCACGCCTCTCATCTGAATTTGTGCATGAACTTCGCCAACGGTGGTTTTCACATCGAGCGGTCTTCCGCCGAGCGTGAACTGATCCTGATCGGAGCCTCCGAAATAGAACGATCCACCGACGAGGGCACCCGGAACTGGCGTGGCGTCGAGCCGGCCGACGAATGCCGGATCGCTCATCCGCGCCCTGGATCCCCTTTGCCTTCCGCCACGCAGGCCATCGTTGCTGAATCCGGCGGCGTTCATGCCATTGATGACATAGGCCCGGTAGCTGAATTTCCCGGCGTTGCCAACAACCCCAAAACCGTTCTCCCGCCAGGTTGAAGGAATGATTCGGCTTTCGGTCTCGCTTCGGCGCGCGCCCAGGAACGCATTCGGCTCATGAAACTCGTTAGTCAGGCCCATCGGGACCAGCAGCAGGCCACCGCGAATTGTCAGTGCGGGATGTGCAATGTAGTCGACGTACGCGAACTCTGCCCAGATCTCGTTGGCGTGCTCCAGTTCGACTTCGGAATTGAACAGGAATTTGTCGTTGAAGCGATAGCCGAAGTACAGGACCGCGCGGAGAAAATCCAACTGCGTCCCCTGGTTCCTTGTTCGTCCAGCCTGGTCTGCTGAGGCGAAATTCTCGTACAGCATTTCGCCGTAGCCAGCAATCGAAACGCCCCTCTGCTTTCGATAGACTGAGGCTGCGGAGAATCCAAGACCGCGGGCCCGGGCCTGGTCCGAGGTAACTTCAACTTCGGGCTCCCCGCTTCTTTGCTTCTCGACCTCTTCCGCCAGAACATCAACCTTCCGCCGCAATTCTTCCAATTCAGAAGCCTCGGTCTGCGGAGGCGCAGCCTGCCCCTGGAATGCCCAGGCATCGCCCGCGGCAAACAGTAAAAATGCAATAGACGACCTTGCGACCCACCTGAATAATAATTCCCTCATGATTGTCCTTCGACTTGGGAACGCGCCGGGGAGACGCGGTTACCAGTCCACTTCATCTATTCCCGCCATTTACCTGCCGCTTCAAATCTGTCCGAGGTCTTTCGTCTGAATCACAAACGACAGTGAAAATCATTTTCATTTGAGTGATTGTGCCTTCCAGGGGAATCTGCAGTCAACAGTATTTTGCAGAGCCGGAAATCACGAGACCGGGAACTCACGGCCGGTCACTTCTGTATACTGCGTCGCGTGTCGCATGACCCGAAAATGGCCAAGAAGATCCTAGTTGTGGACGACGAGATCGCAGTTCGGTCCGTGATCAGGACCATGCTGGAAGGCGAGGGCTACGAGGTATTCGAAAACCGGACCGCAGAAGAAGCATTGCGGACCGCCACTGTGAACGAAATCGACGCGTTTCTCCTGGATATCGACCTCGATGGCATGAGCGGACTTGAACTTTGCCGTGCACTGCGTCAGATGGAGCGGTACCGCCTGACTCCGATCGTTTTCGTCACCGGTCATCATGAAGGAAGCGCGCTGGAGGACGGGTTCAAAGCCGGGTGCAACGATTTCCTGTTGAAACCAATTCAAACCACGATCCTGCGGGTTCGACTGAGAGGCCACCTCGAGCGCATGGAATACATGTCAGAACTCGAAAGGGTGCGGCGGAATCTTAGCCGGTATGTTTCCACGCGTACGAAGGCGGTCGTTGAAAACTATTCCCGTACCGGGGAGCTACCGGCCCCCCAGGAGAACGACGTCTGTATCTGCTTCACCGATATCCGCGGTTTCACTGCGCTTTCCGAGGAAATGGAATCCCATGTACTGTTTTCGATCCTGAGCAAGTTTCTCGCCGAACAGGTGAAACTTGTGTATCAGTTCGGAGGCTACATCGACAAGTTTGGAGGTGACGGAGTGATGGCAATCTTCGACGGTCCCGACATGGCTGTTCGGAGTTGCCTTTGCGCACTGCGCGTCATTGAATCAGCAAGGATACTGAGCGAAGGTGAGGACGAGCGAGTTCGCCAGATCGGCATTGGAATACATATGGGCCGTGTGATTATTGGAAACATCGGATCGTCCGAGCATTTCGACTATTCCGTGATCGGAAGCTCAGTTAACCTGGCCGCACGTCTTTGCGGCGTTGCGGCTCCGATGACCGTGGTAGTTTCCGAGGTCGTGCGGGACGGCGCCCAACACGATCCGGAACTGCAATTCCACGATCCCCAGCAGGTTCCTATTCGCGGATTCAGGCACTCGGTATCGGTCTACAAGCTCTCGCGTAGCCAGCCGGACATGGGGCCCGGCGAGTAACAGAAATGCGAATCTCAGGCCGTTGATCTCCACCACATTTTAAAGACCAATCCCTGGAATGCCGACGCCGCAATCAGAAGCGGGTCATCAAGCCCGTAAACGGTGATAAAGAAAGGAGTGACACGGCGTATCAGGAGGATCAGCGCCATCGCAACCAAAACGTTGGCGCCAAGAAAGACGACGCTCGTTCCAATGCATTCCAGCGCCTCGACTGCGGCCCGGCGCAGTGAGCCTGTGGCCCCAGCGGCGAAACGGCGGGCGATCAGGTAAGCTGCAATGGAAGTCGCCAACACCAGGAACGCGCCAAACGCCTTATCCATGACCACCCTCCGATTTAGATGTAACCCGCCATCCTGTAGTAAATGAGTGCCACGGATTCCTGCAAGACCCTCGTCATGAGCCAGAGCCGGTCCTCGGGCGTGAACACTTCCGCGGGATACACATCCGAAGGCGCGGGCGAAACCTGGAAACCGGCCGCTTCAAACACGCGCATTGCCCTGAGCATGTGCAGGGACTCGGTAACCAGCAAGATGTGGAGTGCGCGGCGGGGATGCAATAAACGGGCAATGCGCCTGGATTCCTCGCGAGTGGTGTTCGCATTACTTTCAAGCAGGATTGCGTCGGCGGGAATCCCAATGTCGCGGGCCAGGCGGGCGCGAACCTCGGCTTCGGGACCGCCGCCTGAAAAAACAATCAACGGCGCCAATCCGCGCTGATAGAGCCGCACGCCCTCAAAGGTTCTTCTCTGCGACTCTTCACCGAGCGACGTCACTCCGCTCATTCCGGCGGCAAGCACGACAATTGCTTCAGCGGAATCGATTGCGGCGGGGGGCGCCAATACCTGGCCGGCGCGGTTCCAGACTGGCGTGAAAGCGGAACCCGCGAGAAAGATGACCACGCCTAAACCCAACAATCGAGTTAAACGATTCCAACGCATTGCGCCATAGCATAAAACAAAGGAACAACGGCGAGGGAGAACTCCAGTTATTACTTTTTGCTTTCGACGGCCTGCTGCGCGAGAGCCAGGAATTCATCGACGGATTTCGATTTCAAGTCTTCGCCTGAGCGCAGCCGCACGGATACAGCGCCGTTTTCCTGTTCCCGATCGCCAACCACCAGCATGTAAGGAATCTTCTGAAGCTGTGCGTTCCGGATTTTTGCGTTCATCCGTTCGAAGCTCGAGTCGATAACCACACGCAATCCAGCCGCGCTTAAACGAGCGCGGACATCTTCGCAGTAACCTGCATGCCGGTCGGCGATTGCAATCAGCACGACCTGCACGGGCGCCAGCCAAACTGGAAAGGCCCCCGCATAGTGCTCGATCAGAATGGCAATAAATCGTTCAAAGCTGCCGAAAATAGCCCGGTGGATTACGACTGGGCGATGCTCCGCGTTGTCGGCGCCAATGTATTTCAAATCGAAGTTTTCCGGCTGTGCGTAGTCCAGCTGAATCGTCGCGCACTGCCAGTTCCGGCCGATGGCGTCGGTAACGTCGAAGTCGATTTTCGGCCCGTAGAATGCGCCATCCTTTTCATTGAGCGTGTAAGCCATGCTTGCAGTTTGCAGCGCTGCCTTGAGCTGGTCCTCGGCATGGTCCCATGTAGCGACTTCGCCGAGGAAGTCATCCGGACGGGTGGAAAGCTTCGCCGTAAACGACAACCCGAAGTCGCCATAGATTCGCTGAATCAGGCGAATCAGGCGCTCCACCTCTTCGCCAATCTGGTCCTGCGTAACGAAGCAATGCGCGTCATCCTGCGAGAACTGCCGAACGCGCGTCAAGCCGGAGAGCACTCCGGATGCTTCATTTCGATGCAGCGGAGTCTGCTCGTGATAGCGAATCGGCAGATCCCGATAGCTGCGCACATCGGTGGCATAGGTAAGAAAGTGACCGGGGCAGTTCATCGGTTTCATGCTCATCGTCTCGCCTTCCGATTCGATGAGAAACATGTTTTGACGATAGTGTTTCCAGTGTCCGGATCTCTCCCATAACGCCTTGTTGTAAACGATAGGCGTCCTCACTTCCACGTAGCCTGCCGGGAAAAGCACGTCCCTCATATAGTTCGAGAGTGTGTTGTACAGGGTGGTCCCTTTCGGGAGCCAGAACGCCGCGCCGGGCGCCAGCGGATGGAAGGCAAACAGACCCAGTTCGCGTCCGAGTTTGCGATGATCGCGCTTCTTCGCCTCTTCGAGCCTCACGAAGTATTCTTCGAGCTCTTTCTGGGTATCGAAAGCGACGCCATATATCCGCTGCATCTGCTCGCGAGCCTGGTCGCCGCGCCAGTAGGCGCCGGAAACGCGCGTCAGCCGGAAGCTGGCGGGATCGATTTCATCGGTACACTCCACGTGGGGCCCCCGGCAAAGGTCGGTAAAACCGCCTGTCTTGTAGACGCTGACTTCACTAACGCTTGCACCGACAAGGTTTGCATCTTCAAGATCTGCGACCGCTGTCGTGCCGCGGGTCGCCAGGTCCCTGAGAAGTTCCACCTTGAAGTCCTGGCTCATCTTGCCAAACACGTCAGCGGCTTCAGCCATGGGCAGTTCGGAGCGTTCGAAGCGAAGCTTCTGCTTCACCTTCTGGCGCATACGGCTCTCGATGCCTTGCAAATCCTCAGGGACGAGCGACCGGTTGAGGTGGACGTCGTAGTAAAAACCGTCTTCGATGACCGGGCCGACACCGAACCTGGCTTCCGGAAAGAGTTCCTGAATACTGGCCGCCATCAAATGGGCCAGCGAATGACGTTTTGTATCCAAGCGTTCATTTTTGGGCATACGATCCCTATTTTATTTGAATTTCGAATCGCGCAGATTCGAACTATGTGAAAAGCGTCCGTTCCTTTTCGATCGTGGGCGCTTGTTTCCGGGGGTATATCGTGCCGGCGTACCCGGGGAGCGAGCTATTATCGTCGAATCTACCATGCGGATAGCCAGTCGCAGAGCCATTCTGAGGGGCTCGGGCGCCACAATGGCCGGACGTCAACCCTGTGGCCATGGAAGCCAGGATCAACGGGCCGGGCTGAGTATTCATTGCAGCGTGACGCATGGCCGTCAGCCTAACTGAAACACGGGTTTTCCACAAGTTGCGCGAACCAAAAGCTAAGGTTCGTTGAAAAAAGGTGTTCTTCTTTGTTATCTTTAGCGTTTATCTCAACGGCAAATGTTTCAGGAGGCTAGGCCATCGACAAAAACATAAGGGTGAACCATCGTATCCGGGCTCGGGAAATTCGTGTCATCGATGACGGTAATGAGCAACTCGGAATTATGACGCCTCAGCAGGCGATAAAGGTCGCTGAGGAACGGGGCCTGGATCTGGTAGAGGTCGCACCGACTGCGCAGCCTCCAGTTTGCAGGATAATGGATTATGGAAAGTACCTGTACCAGCTGAACAAGAAGCTTCACGAGGCAAAGAAACACCAGAAGAACATAACAGTCAAGGAAGTGAAGTTTCGACCCAACACGGATGATCACGACTATGAGTTCAAAAGGAACCACATCATCCGGTTCCTCCAGCAAGGCGACAAGGTTAAAGCGACGGTATTTTTCAGAGGCCGCGAGATCGTTCACCAGAGTATCGGACGCGCATTGCTTGATCGACTGGTAACGGAACTGGCTGAAATCGGCGCCGTCGAGGCCAGGCCCAAAATGGAAGGGCCGAATTTGATCGCAATATTTGCTCCAAAAAAGTAGGAAGAAGTTATGAAGTTAAAAACGCACAAGGGCGCCGCAAAGCGCTTCAAGCTTACGGGAACTGGCAAAGTCAAACGGCGGCACGCATTCGCTCGTCATATTCTTACGAAGAAGTCTGCGAGCCGGAAAAGAAGACTGGGCAAGTCCGCTATAGCTACAGACGCGGATACTCCCAAGATTCTCGCAATGTTGCCATACGCCTGATGTAGTCGCAGTAAATGAGCGGCTGCGAATGCAAGCCCGACGCGGAGCGTGAGCGCGACAGCGCGAAACCTCAGGAGACGGCGCAGCCATTAAGTAAGGAGTTACAGAGTGCCTCGAGTTAAACGCGGAACAAAACGGCATAATCGCCGGAAAAAGATATTAAAGCTTGCGAAGGGTTATTACCTGAGTAAGAGCAAGCTTTTCAAGTTTGCCAAGGAGTCGGTTCAGAAAGCGCTGGGCTACGCCTATCGCGACCGGAAAGCGCGGAAGCGCGATTTCCGGCGGCTTTGGATCATCCGCATTGGCGCGGCAGCACGGCAAAATGGACTAAACTACCATCAGTTCATCTTCGGGTTGAAGCAAGCCGGCGTCGACCTGGACCGCAAGGTTCTGGCAGACATCGCCCTCAGCGATCCGACCGCTTTCACAAGTCTGGCGGAAACCGCCAAAACTGCCGTTACCAAGACTTCCTAAAGCGTTGCGGCGCTCCCATGGACGGGTTGCGCGCCCGTCCAT